>JAJZYP010000041.1 GCA_021798015.1 bacterium | reverse complement strand
GCTTCTCGGTGGCGCTGCAAACTTCGCAGCCAAAACCGAAGGCTCCGTCCGAGCCAGAATATTTATAGCGGCGTTTGTATCTCTATCGAGAGACAACCCGCATTGAGGACAATTATGAATACGAATACCAAGAGATTTTTTAACGATATTACCGCAGGAAGAGCATATCTGGGATGTTCCGTTAGGGGAGACTTCCATATACCATTTACCGGCGCTTTCAGCCTTGTATTTGAGTATATTAAGAAATATTCCCCAACCCGCATCGTGAATAGATTTTGCAAGACGATGATTTTTAACCATATTTTTAATATTAAGGTTTTCTACGGCAAAACCGTCGTAATGTTTAACGAGTTCCGCAGACGTTTTATGATAAAAGTCAATTCGCCGATTAACTACTTTTTCGTATTTTTTAGCAAGGAGTTTTACCGCCTTGCGTCTTCTGTTAGAACCTTTTTTTCTGCGGGAAATTCTCTGATGCGCTTTAGTAAGTTCTTTTTCCGCATTCTTAAGGTGTTTAGGTTTAATTATTTTATCTCCCGTATTCGTAGCGATAAAAGCGTTAAGTCCGACATCTATCCCTATAATTTTACCTGTTTTGGCAAGAGGCTTGGTATTTTCTTCAACTATAAAAGAGACATACCACTTTCCGTTTCTGCGGATTACGGAAAGCGTTTTAATGATGCCGGCAATCTGCCTGTGCCATTTAACTTTAATATACCCTGCGTTCTGAATATAAAGTCTGTTTTCTTTTATATTACATCCGTCGCCAAACTTAGCGTAATTAATAGTATTGAATCTTTCCTTAGATTTAAATCTAGGATAACCGGGTTCTTCTTTTACTTTAACGCGGCGGAAAAAAGCCTTAAACGTTTTGTCGAGTCTTCTCAGCGTCTGCTGAAGGGAACTGTAATTGCAAAGAAGGATATTATTGTTTTCTTTTCTAAGACAGGGAAGAAGAGTCGTAGCTTGTTTGGAATAGCTAATGCCCTTGCCAGTCGTTTTATATGTTTCTTTTTTTTGCGCAAGAGCCTGGTTATAAAGAAAAAGGTGTCCTTCAAGTTGAATATTAAGGGAATTAACCTGATTTTTAGTAGGATAAAGCCTGTATTTATAAGATTTAAGCATTTATTTGCCTTTTTGGTTAGCTATATAATTTTTAATTACCGTATCGCTTACAAATCCCGCAGTGCCTATGTAATAACTGCGAGACCACAAAGTCGGAAGTTTTTTACGAAGATGTTCGTATTTATTTCTAAGTTCGTGAGACGTATATCCTTTAAATTGCTGAACTATATAGTGTATAGGCAGCGTAGGTCTTGCCGAAACAAACAAATGAACATGATCGGGCATAATTTCAAAACCGCCTATTTCAATATCGAGTTCATTCGCTTTTTTTTCTATAAGTTCTTTAAGGTCGCTCGCCACGGAACCAGTAAGAACGGATTTACGGTATTTTGGACACCATACGAGGTGATAGTTGATATTGTAAACGCAACCCGGAGATATTTTATATCTGTCATTCATATACATAATTATAATATATATCAGGTAATTAGTCAAATTAATTTAATATTTAGAGGTTGCACAATTCCTCTGACGGCTAAAGCCGCCAGTCCCCTTGCGTAAATTATTTATGGAAAATCAAAATACGGTAAAAAACATTTTAATTTTACAGGACGAAATATTTAACGCCCTTTATCCCATTATTCCGCAAACTGCAGTTCTTACGGGAGGAACTGCATTAACAAGGTTTTATGGGCTAACACACAGATTTTCCGAAGATATCGATATATTTTTTTACAAACCTACGGAAGAACCCTCTTCTGTCACCCTTGAAAGGATTAAAGGATGGTTAAACAAGCTAAAATCCCATGGTTTTTTTATCGAAGAAACCGCCTATGAACCCGGTAATAACAATATGCTATTTAATTTAATGGTTATTGCAAGCAAATATAAAAATATTATACGAATAGATTTTGTTGACGATGTATTTTCGGGATGCTGGCTGCCTGTTAAAATGAAAACCCTTGATAGCGGTATTGAATTTAACGTGGATGCTTTGGAAGCTATACTGCATAAAAAGTTATATGCCGTATATAATACTAAAATGCTCGGTAAGGAACCAAGAACAAAAGATTTAGTAGATATTTATGTTTTATTTAAGGAAAAATTTGTGTATAGCGAGGTAAAAGATTTTTATAAAAATGCAAGGGATATAATATTACCTTTCGACTCAATTATGCTTGAAATATCAAACGCAATTTCGGCAAAGCTTGATGTTAAACATGATTTTTCGGAAATTATGAACCTTGATAAAAAAATAGCTAATGAACTTCTTAATTTCAATTCCATATTTAAATAAATTATTATGAGATACAATAAGGAGCAAATTAAATATTATAGATCGCCCAGAATAAGCTTATGGAAGATAAAGGAGAATAAGATGGCAACGCCTCACAGTAAAAGAATCCCTTTAGAAAAAGCCATTAAAACCGCTTTGTTCTGGGATATACCGCAAACTCTAGAAGAAATTAAAAAAAATGCCGCAGATTCCAACCTTATATTAGACAGGATATATTCAAGGTCTCAAACAGTGGATTGGGTAATCGAATTGTTGAGTATCGAAGGATTGAAAAAAACATATAAAAGAGAAAATACAAGACCGGACTTAGCAGATGAAATAGAAGCTTTTTATATTAATTAAAAAAACTAAAGGCGGAATATTTTTGAAGGCAGAATAAATTATGGTTTTTGAAGTTTTCTAATTGTATAATATCGACGTTTCTTGCCGAACCTACGATAAAACTTTCGGCTATCGCGCTTAAAGCAAGTCCGATTATAATAATCGTAATCACTATCTCCAGAAGGCTGAATCCGCCCGTATCTTTCGCTTTTTTAATACGCTTAAACATTAAGCTAAATTATATGGTTTTTGTCAATTATCCGCTTATTATTAGAAAACCTTTCAAGAAATTATATCTTAATATCAAACCATTTTCAAATTTACAAAGATTATAAAAATCTGTTATAATTTACATAAAGATTAATAAGCGGCATAATAAGCATAATGAATAATATACGAATAGGGTGCGGTTATGACATCCACAAATTTTTAGAGGCGGCGCTTTTTGAAAAAGCTGCTAAAAGGCTATATCTCGGGGGGGTGTTAATTGAGGGGCATATCGGGGTTGCCGCGCATTCCGACGGCGATGTCGTTCTTCACTCGCTTACCGATGCCCTGCTTGGCGCTTTATGTCTTCCGGATATAGGCGTTCTTTATCCCGATAACCTTAAATCGACAAAAGGAATAAGCAGTATCGAAATTATAAAATATGCCTATAAATTAGCTCAGGAAAAGGGGTACGCGCTGGTAAACGCCGATATTACAATTATAACCCAGACGCCCAAAATATCCGCCTACAAAGAACAAATGATAAACTCGGTGGCTGCCGCGCTGGGTGTTGACAAATCCTGTGTTAATATTAAAGGGAAAACCAAAGAAGGACTTGACTCCGTGGGAAAACAAAAAGCGATAGAAGCTTTTAGCGTCTGCCTTTTAAGCTCAACCTGCTAATATTATTATTTTCCTGCTAAAACAATAAATGCACATATTATTCTTTAAAACTGGATTCCCGCTGAAGCGGGTTGGGACAGAGGGATTCGTGGAAATGACATACTCAAAGATAAAATCATACGCAATATTGCTTGCCGCGGGAACAGGTTTAAGAACTGGTCTTTCCATTCCAAAACAATTAGCAAAAATAAAAGATAAAGAAATCATACTCCACAGCCTTGAAATATTTACAAAATCAAGTATTAATTTTGACGCCATTATTATAGCAACGATGCCTTCAACTGTTTTTAAATTTGACTGGAACAGTTTTTTTAAAAAGAATATCCAGGGTAACACTGCGCTCCATTTAGTAACGGGTGGCGCAACAAGGCAGGATTCCGTCAATAATTCTATAAGATATTTAGAAACTATTTTACCATCCGCAGGGGCAGATAATGCTATCGTCTTTATTCATGACTCCGCAAGGCCGTTTGTAAAGGATGAAGAGCTAAATTTGCTGTTGGATAAATCCTCAGCGCACGGCGCCTCTTTTTTATGTTCTATGACAACGGAAACAATTAAAGAAATTAAGGAAATAAATTTTGACAAATTAATATTATCAAATCCTCTTATGCTTAAAACCCTTAAAAGAGATAATTTAATATCCGCCAAAACTCCTCAAGTATTTAAATTTAACATTATAAAAAAGGCTCTTGACGAAGCCGTCCGAACAAACTTTATATCAACCGACGACATCTCTTTGGTGGAAAATTTAGGATTACCCGTTGTGCCGGTGCTATCAACCGACCTCAATATAAAAATAACCTCCGCACTGGATATTGAAATCGCAGAATTACTTTACGATAAGTTTAAATAAAACTCGGTCTCGTTATTTACTTTTTTTAAAAACAGTGCAATAATTATCAATATAAATATAACAAGATAACAAAGCGGTATTTTATAATTTCATTATGAAAAAATTGTTATTAACCTTAATCGTTATAATTTTATTTCTCCCTCAAGTTGCTTACGGTTTTGGTTATTGCGGGGGTATGCCTTCGTCAAAACAGGCGCTTACTAAGCAAGATAAGCAAAAAGCCCGGTCCGTACTTAAAACCAGAAATAAAGACAGTATTAAAAATAACTGTATGGACTGTCATTATATGGTTAATTTAGTCTCCAAAATGAATAAAAAACAACGGTTAAAATGGTTTAGGGGAATAAAAGATTTAAGGGAAGTTATTAACAAACTCAATTCTAAACAATAGACAACAAATAGTGAACAATTCTCTTCAAATAAATGAGGTTCGCGTCCGCTTTGCTCCAAGCCCAACGGGAAACCTTCACATAGGAGGGGTAAGAACCGCTCTATTTAATTATCTTTTTGCCTTAAAAAACAAAGGCAAGTTTATTTTAAGAATAGATGACACGGATAAGATTAGAAGCAAAAAGGAATATGAGGATTCTATTATAAGCGATTTAAAATGGTTTGATATTAATCAGGACGAATTTTACAGGCAATCGGAAAGGACGGCTGTTTATGAAAATTATTTAGACACCCTCAAGGGAAAAGGATTTATTTATGAATGCTTCTGTACCGAAGAAGATATTCTAAAGTCAAAAGAATTAGCTATTAAGTCTAAAAAACCGTATATTTATGGCGGCAGGTGTCTTCATCTTTCATCTGAAGAAAAAGAAGAATTTCGTTTTAAACTTAAAGATAAAGGACTTTATCCGTCAATTCGCTTAAACATTGTTAAAATTGGATTACATTCTATTGAATTCAACGATATTGTTCATGGACATATCACTTTTAACCCAAAACTGATTGGCGATTTTATCCTTAAGACCGAAGACAATAGGTTTACATATAATTTTGCCTCCATTATAGATGACAGCGACCTGAATATAACTCATGTCATAAGAGGTGAAGACCATATTTCCAACACCCCGAAACAGATTTTGCTCCTTAAGGCTTTAGGAAAAAATATACCAAATTTTGCCCACATTTCACTGTTATATGGAAAAGACGGCAAGATAATGTCAAAAAGGGATTTGATTTCTAATATAGGTTATTATAAAAACAAGGGTTACCTTCCCGCCGCCATATTGAACTACCTTGCGATAACAGGAAATACCTTTATAATACATAAAGGCGATAATAAAGACAAAATAGGCAAAAATACAACCGAAAAAGAGATATTTTCAAGCATACCCGAAATGGCATCATACTTTGACATCACAAGAACAAAAGGGTCAAGTGCCATATTTAACGAAGAAAAACTAAAATTTATCAATGAAAAATGGCTTGTTAATACTCCTGCTTCCGAATTAATTAATATTATTGCGGGAAAATTCCCTCAGCTTGACAAAGGCGATATTTCTGCCGAATCTTTAAATATTTTAAATACCTTGCCCGCGGACTCGGATAAATCCAGTTCTTTGATAACTAAACTTAAAGAATCTTACTCCATGGAAACATCGCTGGCAATAATAGATTTTTTAAAACAGGAATTTAAAACCGTAAAGGAGATATTAGAAGAATTAAAAATATTTTTTGATGATTTTAAAATTAAAATAAATATTCAAGGCAATGGTGGGTTTAATATCGATAATGAATTAAAAACAGCCCTTGCGGCAAGATTTAAAGCAATTAACGATTTTAATTTTAGCGAGGATTTAATTAAGAATACAATAAAAGAAACCGCAGGCATCAGCAATAAACCGGTCAAGGACTGTTACGAAACCTTAAGGTTGTTCCTCACGGGGAAATTAGACGGACCATCTATAATTAAAATCACCGCCTTTCTCGGTAAAAACAGAGTCATTGCCAGACTTTCATAGCTATTAATAGCATCCGCGATATGAACCGTCCGCTATGTCCGCTATTTAATTAATTTATTATAATTTATTATAATTTATCGCAAACTTAATTTGCAACCTGTTCTTTATCGTAATTTATTTTTGCAAATATCATTCTTCCGCTTGAGGTTTGAAGGACGCTCGTTACCATAACATCTAATTCCGAACCGACTAATTTCATCGCATCTTCGACCACTACCATAGTTCCGTCATCCATATATGCAATGCCCTGATTCTTTTCCCGACCCTCTTTGGCGATAACAACGGTCATCATCTCCCCTGGAAGCAAAATTGGACGAAGGGCTTTAACAAGGTCGTTAATATTCAGAACATCAATGTTTCTGACCTGAGCCACTTTGTTTAAATTAAAATCGGTTGTGATAATTTTTCCGTTTTTTTCCTTTGCAAACGCGATTAGTTTTGCATCAACCTCTTTAACATTCGGATAATCGATATCGGTAAATTCTATATTGATATTTTTATCCTCTCTCAATTCTTTTAATATATCGAGACCTCTTCTTCCTTTCACTCTTTTAAGCGGATCCTGGGAATCAGCGATATGTTGAAGTTCATGGAGAACGAATGTGGGTATTATAAGAACGCCGTCTATAAAACCGGTTTTTGCGACATCGAGTATGCGTCCGTCAATCAAGGAACTTGTATCTATTACTTTATAATTGCGGCAGGACTCGGACTTATCCTGTTTACCCTCTATATCTTTTAGATTTAAATGGTGAGCCTTATTGGCAAAACCTCCGATGCTTACCTCGTCGCTTACCCTTAACCCGATGATAAGACCGAGATAGCCCGCGACAAAATTAACAAAAGCATAGGTTATATAACCTAAAAGGTTACCGGTAAAAAATCCTTTAAATAATTTATATGTTACATAATTAGTTATAAAAAGAGCTATAAAAAGCCCGATGCCTCCCGCTAATATCTTTTTGGTAGATATAGACTCCATGCTTCTTTCAACGGTTACGACAATAAAACCTATCGTAAAACCAAATAAAAGCCCGACATAAGATAGAAGGTCGTTGTGCCAGTATTCCTTGCCGATTAAATAACCCAAAATTGCGGATATTAAAACAAGAGATATTCTTACAAAAAGAATCGGCTCTTTATTAAAAATTTTCATTAAAATTTACCATTGAATTAAACCATTTTGTAAAATTCAGTCTAATTTATTTTATTTATTTTATTTATTAATTTTATTCATTAATCTAATAATCTAACTGCCCAATTGGCAATTTTGCCAATTCGGTTTTTTTATGCTTTTATTTTTTATCATTGAACGAATATTCTTTTTATTTTGTCCTCCACAAAGGTCTCAGGTCTGTGCATAACAGTGGATAATTCTTTGATTATTAAATGCTTTGCCTTTTCGAACATCTTTTTTTCCGCAAAAGATAGTTCCTTTTCCGCCTTTAATATATAAAGGTCTCTTAAAACCTCGGCAACATCAAAAAGGCACGACGAACATAGTTTTATGTTATAGCCGTTAAATCGTTTATTCCATGATTCTTTTCTTGCAAAAGGATTTTTAATACATCTGGCTTCCAATACATCAAAAACCTTTTGTATTTCATTCTCCTTTATTAATTGGCGAAGTCCGACCTCTTGTTCATTTTTCACGGGAATCATAATTTTAGCATTGTTTTCTAAAATTTTAACATTATAAAAAGAAATATCCACCGAACCAATTTTTTGCTTGGAAATACATTCAATAATACCAACCCCGTAACTGGGATAAAAGACAAATTCATTTAAGTTAAACATAATTTAACCTCCTCAGGCTTTTAGATTTTTTTAATTTAAATTTTTTAATTTAAATTTAATTGATGCATTAGCTAAACACTGCATTATATAAAGTATCCCTTTCGGTTGGGATATTACCAGTCTCTTCAATAATCTTCTTTACGCTTTTAACGCTAAGCCCCATCGGATTTGCGGAACCAGCGTTATGAGATATTTTCTCTTCTATTAATGTCCCGTCAAAATCATCGGCTCCAAAAGAAAGGGACACTTGAGCAAGATTAATACCCAAATTGACAAAGAAGGTTTTAATATGTTTAAAATTATCCAGAAAAAGTCTGGACACCGCTATCACCTTTAAATCATCATATCCTGAGGTTAAACTAGAATTTTTAACCGCCGTGTTTTTAGGTTGAAAGGCAAACGGAATAAAAGATTTAAAACCGTTAGATTCATCCTGGACATTTCTTATTACATTTAAATGACTTACCCTGTCTTCATAACTTTCTTTCACTCCGTACAGCATCGAGGCATTGGACGGTATACCAAGATTATGCGCTATTTTGTGTATTTGAATCCATCTTTCCCCGCTAATTTTTTGCGGGCATAGTTTTTTTCTTATAACAGGGTTGAATATTTCCGCTCCGCCTCCTGGAAGGCTGTCTAAACCGCTATCTTTTAAATCGGATAACACTTCACTTACCTGCAATCCTGAAATTTTAGATAAATAGTCTATTTCTACCGCGGTAAAAGCCTGAATAAGAAGATTGGGGAATTCCTTTTTAATCCTGTAAACCATATCGATATAAAAACTATACGGAAGCGAAGGGTGAAGACCGCCGACGATATGAACTTCTTTAAAATTATTAGCCTTATAATTGATTTTAATATACTCGATTATTTCTTTGATGTTCATAGAATATGCGTCTATTTCTTTTCCTTTTCTGTAAAAGGCGCAAAAGGCGCACCGATTTACACATATATTAGTATAATTTATATGAATATTGACTATATAATATACTCTGTTTCCGTTGATTTGATAGTTTTTAAAATTTGCAAGCTCGCCTATTGTAATCAAATCATTGGATTTAAATAGAAATAAAGCATCATTAACCGAAAGCCTTTCATTATTATAAACCTTTTCTCTTATTAAATCAAAATTTTTATTTTTCATTTTTATATTATTATCCATATTATTCATATTATTATTAATCATAGCCCTTCCATCTCATATAAATGTCGTTTTCAACACCCAAATTATCTAATATTTTACCGGTTATAAAACTAATAACATCGTCTATGCTTTGCGGTTTATTATAAAAAGCGGGGATTGGAGGAAGTATAACGGCGCCCGAATTAGTCAATGAAAGCATATTTTTAAGATGTATATCGTTAAACGGAGTTTCCCTCGGACATATAATGAGTTTCTTTCTTTCTTTAAGCATAACATCGCTTGCGCGTTCAATTAAATTTCCCGAATTTCCGCATGCAATTCTAGACACACTTCCCATCGAACAGGGAATAATGACCATACCTTTAACCTGTTTTGCCGACCCGCTGGCAATTTTCGCCTCTAAAAACATTTCATCCAAAAAAGCAAACCTATCATTATAAATCTCAAATTTATTTACGATTTCATCTTTAATTTTATCACTAAGGTTTATTAAATTTCCGCTTGTATCAAGATTGACAAACATTCTTAATTCGTCTTTAATTACCTTGAAACCCGCTTTAGAAATTATAAGATAAACAAAATAGGAATGATTAATTAAGGCTTTAAGAAGGCTAAATCCAAATATCGCCCCCGATGCTCCTGTTATAGCAACGATATAAGACAGTCTTTCGGTTTCGGATTGAAAATTTTCTTCCATTTTCCTTTTCATAATTATAAATTATTATTTTAGATAAAAATTAGCATATATAACGCTTATAAAAATAAAAATGAAAAATGTGATAGAAATATAACCGTTCATGGTAAAAAATGCCATATCTATATTGTCTAAACTTTTATAGACAAGATAGTGTTCATAAGCGAAAAACCCGATCACTAAAATTATCCCGATGATATATAAAAAATTAAGATTAAAGATGAAATACAAAGACGTTAAGCAGATTAAGGCTAACAAATGAAATATCCTCGAGGTAATTATCCCATTTTTTATTCCAAATTTTGCAGGGATAGAAAATAATCCGTTTGCGACATCAAAATCATAATCCATTACGGCATATAAAATGTCAAACCCCATTCCCCAAAAAACTACCGCAAGACCCAGTATTAAAATTTTATAATTGAGGCTTCCCGTGACCGCAAGCCATGTCCCGATAGGTCCTAAGGCCATACTTATTCCCAGAACCAGATGGGAAAAAAAGGTAAACCTTTTTGTATATGAATAAAATGTCACAAAGGCAATCACAAATGGGGATAAAATAAAACATATAAAATTTAATTCGTATGCGGCAAAAATAAGAACCGAGTATGAAATGACACCAAAAACAAGGCTATATAGAGTGGTAAGTTCGCCCTTTGGAAGCGTCCTATTCACAGTCCTTTTATTTTTTGCATCTATTTTCCTGTCGATTATCCTGTTAAAAGCCATTGCTCCGCTTCTCCCCGAGACAAGAGCAACAATAATCCATATTATTTTATAATAAAAAAAGGGGGTGCCGAAATCCGCGGGATACTTATCGTAAAAGGCAAGCAAAAAAGCGCTAAGGGCAAACGGCAAAACAAATATCGTATGAGAAAATTTGACTAATTCTAATGTGTTTTTTATCTTTTTAAGCATTTTAACTTAAACCGTATTCTTTCCATCTTTCGTCAACAAGCTTTTTAATATCGTCCGACATAACAATGTCATTCGGCCATCTTCTTTTATAACCTTCGGATGCCCACTTTTTTGTGGCGTCTATTCCCATTTTGGAACCATAGTTTGGGATATCGGACGCATGTTCTAATACATCGATAGGGCCGTCCACAAATGTTATGTCCCTTTTTGGGTCAATGTTATTGCATATTCTCCAGATAACCTCGCTTTTATCCTGCACATTGACATCTTCATCAAGTATGACGATTATCTTTGTAAACATCATAAGCCCAAACCCCCATATTCCGTGCATAATCTTTTTTGCATGCCCGGGATAGCTTTTTTTAATGCTTATAAAAATTAAATCGTGAAATATTCCTTCAAACGGTAAATTTATATCTACAATCTCAGGAAATATTTTTTTTATAGCGGGCAAGAAAAACCTTTCCGTCGCCTTGCCTATATAGCAGTCCTCCATAGGGGGTTTACCAACGATGGTAGCAGGATATACGGCATCTTTCCTGTGTGTTATAAGCGTTACATGGAACACCGGATAAAAATCCTCAAGTGAATAATATCCTGTATGGTCGCCAAAAGGCCCCTCAAGCCTGAAATCTTCTTTGGGGTCGATATAGCCCTCAAGCACAAATTCGGAATTGGCGGGAACATACAGATCGTTTGTTTCGCATTTGACAAGTTCAACGGCATCTCCCCTTAAAAACCCCGCAAACATCATCTCCTCGATATCAGGGGGAAGCGGCGCCGTAGCAGAATAAATTACGGCGGGGTCAGAACCTATAGCCACGGAAACGGGCATTTTTTTACCTAACTTTTTATATTCTCTAAAATGCCTTGCTCCGTCTTTATGTATATGCCAGTGCATACCGCACGATGTATCATCGTAAACCTGCATTCTATACATTCCGACATTGGTGGAACCGCTTTCGGGATCTTTCGTAAAAACGAGAGGCAAAGTGATAAACGGACCGCCGTCTTCAGGCCATGTCTTTAGAACAGGTAAAATATCTAAAAGAGGAGATTTGTTAATAACAACCTCTTTACATTTCCCTGTTTTGATAATCTTTGGCATATAATCGGCAAGCTTTTTAAGTTTTGAAAGGGATTTTATTTTTTCGAAAAAATTTGTCGGAATCTCAGGGTCTATTATTTCCGACACCCTTTTTGCGACATCGTCAAGACTTTCAACATCAAAAGCCTGTAAAATCCGTTTATTTGAGCCGAACATATTCATTAGAACCGGAAAATTAAAACCTTTGACATTTTCAAATAAAAGCGCCGGTCCCTCTTTTTTTACCATTCTGTCGGCGATTTCCGCTATTTCCAAAAATCTATCGACAGGGGCATTAATCCTGTGTAAATCTTTGTTATTTTCTAAAAATTTAACAAACTCGTGGAGGTCTTTATAAGGCATTATTAATTTTATGTTATTTATTATTATTTATTAATTTATTATTTGTTACAGCTTATTATCCGATTACAGGTTATGAGCGACATATATGTCCATTATATCAAATTGATTAAAAAAAATAAACGATAATTCCTAACTTAAATCAATAAATGATGCCATCAGACATTTTGGAAAATCTTTTTTCCTTTGATTCTGTAATCAGCCTTTTTAACGGTATATCCTGTATAGTCAAAATATTCTAACAGCGGTATGGCATATTTTCTTGATACCTTTGCTATTTCTTTCATATCCTTTGGCTCAAGTCTTTCTTGAGATTGAAAAAATGAATCTAAACCCTTTTTTATATTATCAATTTGTTCTTTTAAATAATAAATATCCTGTTTAATCTTAACTAACCTTCCCTGCTTTACCATAATAGTAATTGCATAATTTAACATCTTTTTGTTTATTTTAGCTTTCTTTTCGAGTTCGTCTAATGTGGGGACGCTGTTACCGTTTAAATTCATAAAATACTCAATTACTCTAATAATATTTTGATATTCCTCCGGAATTTCCAAAGCGCCCGTCCCATCTCCCGACCCCTTAACAGTTATATTTCCGTTATCGTTCAAAATCTCTTTTTTAGACAGCAGATCATCTAAAATAATATCGAACAGGGCTTCGGAATGTTTATTAAAATTATTCTCAAACAGGTGATAAAGCTCCTGTTTACCAATCCCCCTTTTTAGAACGCTTTTTTCATTTTTAAGATTTTCATTAATTATCTTGATTAGTATGGACCGGCTTAAATCAAAATCTTCCTTTAAAATTGCAAATTTTCCTTTATTGCCGACTATGATTTTTCCATCTCTTTTTAAATTATCTATATATACATTAAAATCTGAATAATCAAAATTTAATTTTTTGTAAATTTCTTCTAAGTTGGCATTGCCCGCCAGCCTAATAAAGTTATAAACAGCCTCTTGCGGGTCATCCGAAATCATTCCTTCGTAAATACCTTCTTGCAATTCATTATAATGATAATCGATATACGGGTCTATTATAATTCCACCGCCCACGGTTCTTCCCGCCCCAACATCCCTTATAATGAACCTCTCTTTAGATATTGTGGATATTTTATTTTGCAATTTGAATATGGCATATGCATAATTTCCGGGACATACCCTTCTGCTTTCATTTAAAATAATTATCTTTGAACCAACGCTGACACTTCCTGCCATAAATGTGAATATGAGATGGCTCTTTAAATCTTTTTTATTGTCAAAATCATAATAAAACTTCGTAAAAACGGAATTGGTTGCCAAAAGGCTATCTTTTGACGATATTATATCGCCGTATTTTACGCTTTCCTTTTTTATAGACGGAACATTTACCGATATTCTCATAGATTTATGTGCCGTGGCTATTTTTTTATTGTGTGATTCTATATTTTTTATCTTTGCGGTTAAACCGGACGGCATTATCTGTATTTCATCTCCAACCGAAAAACTGCCGTATTTCAAAGTACCGGCTAAAATTGTTCCGAAACCCTTTGAAGAAATAACTCTATCTATGGGCAAAAAGACCTTTGTAGATACCGAGCTGGCTATATTTTTCGCAGCCTCATCTTTTATAGTCCTTTCTATTTCGCTCTTTAATTCATCAATACCCTTATTGGATTTACTCGATACCTTAATAATGTTTTGAGATGCTTTATCGTAACCGTAAGATTTTAAAAAATCTTTTATCTCAATTTCCCTTTTTGATATAATTTCATTATTTACAATATCTATTTTTGTCAGAACGGGTATAACTAAACTAACACCCAACAATTTTAAAATAAGGAGATGTTCCCGTGTTTGAGCCATTATACCGTCGTCCGCGGCAATTACAAGCAAAACACCATTCATTCCGGTTGAACCCGACACATAAGTTTTTATAAATTTTGCATGTCCCGGAACATCGACAATTCCAATGGATATCCCTGTCGGGAAAGTTATATTGGCATAACCAAGAACAATACTAATGCCGCGCCTTTTTTCTTCCTCGAGCCTGTCGGTGTCTACACCTGTTAAGGCTTTTATAAGCGACGATTTTCCATGGTCTATATGACCGGCCGTTCCCAGTATAAAATTATTCATATACCGTATATTATACAACAAGATAATGAATTTAAGGAATACGTTTATTAAAAAATAAATAGCCCGGTCCTTTTTACGGAACCGGGCCACCTTTAGGAGGAGTGATGGAAAGCTTACAGTTTTTTACAGTTTGTCTTGGTTTAGAGAAACTTTATTTTATATATCGGTTATTTGATATATATATTTATTTAAAAATTTATTATTCCGAGTATGCAAGATATAATTTCATATTCCCCCTTCTAACAAAGAAAAGGAATTGTTTAGATTTTTCCGCCTTATTTATATCGATAACATACTGTTTTATATTATTAACCGGTTGATGATTTATCTCCTGTATCACATCCCCCGGCATTATACCTATCCTTTGACCTATTCCGCCAGGTATAACCTTTGAGACTATAACGCCGTGATGAACATTGTGTATGCCATATCCCTGCATATTCGAACTTGTTAACGGCACAACGACAATTCCTAACTTTTTAGCCGAAACCTTTTGAGTTTTTTCATTAAAAGTATTGCTGGGGCTTTTCCAATTTCCAACAGTAACCATAATGGTTTCTTTCTTGCCGTGCCTTATAATCTCCATCGGAACAGTTTTTCCGGGTTTTGTATTTCCTACTAACCATGGAAGTTGGGACATTTCTTTAACCTTTTTCCCATTAAACTTTATTATAACATCCCCGCTTTTAAGTCCCGCTTTTGCCGCAGGACTATTTGGAAGAACAGAGGAAACCAGAGCGCCGCGAGAAGTTTCAAGATTAAATGCTTTCTTAAGTGCCGGCGTTATTTTTTGAATTTCTATTCCAAGCCAGCCCCTTGTAATTTTACCTGTCTCAAGCTCTGGGAGAACCTGCTTGACAACATTTACGGGTATTGAAAACCCTATTCCCTGAGCGCCTTTAATGATTGCCGTATTTATTCCTATAACCTGACCCTTCATGTTAATAAGAGGTCCACCGCTATTTCCGGGATTAATTGCGGCGTTAGTCTGCATAAAATCTTCATACGGCCCGCCGATAGCTCTGCCTTTAGCGCTTATAATGCCGTTAGTAACGGTCCAACCCAATCCAAATGGGTTTCCGATAGCTAAAACCCACTCACCTATTTGAGATTTAGCTGAATCACCTAACACAGCCACAGGAAGATTATTACCGTCATTTATCTTTAAAAGGGCCAGATCAACCTGTGGATCCTTGCCTATAACCTTCGCCTTGAAAGTTTTACCGTCATAAAGCTTTACATATATTTTAGTTGCCCCTTTTATAACATGATTGTTTGTAATTATATAACCGCTTTTGCTGATAATTACACCTGAACCGAGACTTTCTTCGGTATAGGTGCTCTGAGGGACATTATGAAAGAAATTGTTAAAAAAGTTGCCGAAAGGATTCTGCTCACTGCCAAACGGGTTTTGATACATCTGAAACGGTCCGCCCTTTACCTTCTGGGTTGTTCTAATATTTACGACAAACGGTTTATCCTTTTTTATCAATGCAATAAAATTACTGGGACCGTTTTGGGCAGGCATTGTCGAGTTTGTCGTTGTATTAATTACCGGAGAAACCGGCGCGGCAATGGACTTTTTAAATAAATGTAAATTTGCCGTAATTATAACGCCTGCAATTATGCCTATCAATACAGCCACGCCTGCGCCGATTATTTTAGAATCAGATTTAAAACCCATAATTTAAAAACCTCCGATAAGTTAATATCCTAATTATTTTTATTGTTATATAAATTTAAAAGCAATAATTATGCCAAAATATATTTTATTTTTAAAAATAGGCTCAATGACCCGTGTTTCCTTGTTAAAATAAAAATTTAATAAATTTAATAGCAGGAAAATTATATTTCTAATCATTTTT
>JAJZYP010000040.1 GCA_021798015.1 bacterium | reverse complement strand
ATTCTAAAATAACTGTAACTAACTTAACCGGAGGGTTCTTGTAATGAACGAAAGAAATAATAAACAAAATGAAAGAAGGGTCTATACCAAAGAGTTTAAATTAGATGCCGTTGAATTAACGAACAAGACAGATAAGAAGGCTGGAATTCCAATGTCTAGAAGAAGGATAATAGCATTTCACTCAAAAACAAAAAATAGTTCGCAGAATCATTTTTAATATTTATTTAAGGTATATTTCGGAATATACGATTATTTCTTAGAATTGATTTATTGGGAAAATATTAAATGAAATCTTTTAAAAAAATAGGATTGTTATTATTGATTATATGTTTTTTATTATTTATTGCATCATTATATTTCTTGATTGCCGGAATAAATAATATCCATAACAATCAGACCATTGGAATAGAATATATAGGCATTGCATTTAGCGGTTTCGTTGCTTTTGGAACGATATTATTAGTATTAGCAACTTTTTATACTTTATTTGAGTCCAAAATTACAGGAGGCATACCTGATGATTTTCAAAATATTTTAGACTTGATAATAAAAAATTATCCTAAATATTTAAAAAATCTCATAAAACTTATTAAAAGAATAAAATCGTCAGACGAGTTTAATGAACTTGAAAATAGACTAAAATTAAATCCAAATTATAAAGATATCTTTTATTTAAAAAAAATAAAAGATGATTATATTAAATTAATCGTACTTATAACCTTAGATTACACAAATTTAAAATATACGTTTCCTAATTTGTATGATTTGGCATACAATGATAAAGAATATGATAATATAGAAAAAATAGGGACTATTTTAAAAAATAGCAAAGAAGTAACTTTAACTAAAACTAACTCTCTAAAATATGAGGTAAAAGAAAAAGTAGAGAAATTGAATAAAAAAATAAATGGCATATTGAACGATAATACTTTAATACTGGATGAATGCGATTATTTAAAGAAAATACGCATATAATATAGTCAATATAAAGACGAGATGTTATAATTATAATAATGATTACAGGGATAATTTCAGACGCCAAAATTCAAAAAAATACTTAATATTATAGATAATAATAATGATAAAAATTATCCAAACATTACAAACCATAAATAATGGTGAAAAAAATATAAGTATTCAAAAGAATAATCCTGAAGTAATGACAGGATTTCCGATACAACAATCTTTTAATTTTATATTTGATTTTCAACCGGATAACGAAGCCGCCCATGATATTAAACTTAATGACAACCTAATTAAATTAGAATCCAGAAGATATATCGGCAATAAAAGCAAATTAGCAGACTGGATAATAAATATTATTTTGACCCAAGCAGAAAATTGCCGTTCTTTCCTTGATATTTTTGCGGGGACGGCGACTGTTTCAAAAAGAGCTTTTGCGCATTTTCGGAAAGTAATTGTCAATGATATCTTATATTCCAACAATATAATTTATAAAGCTTTTTTTGAGACTGGCATATGGGATAGAGAAAAAATAGAAAATTTATTAATGCAATATAATGCATTAAATCCGAATGAATTAGAAGAAAATTATTTTTCCAAAAATTTCGGTGATAAATTTTTTGATAATAATAATGCTAAAATTATTGGTTACATAAGAGAAGATATTGAGAATAAAAAATCAACTTTAATAGAAAAGGAATACTCTATTTTATTAGCAACTTTAATTTATAATATTGATAAAATTGCTAATACTGTTGGACATTTTGATGCCTATATTAAAAAGCCCTTCCAGAGTCAAAAGTTGCAATTGCGTTTAATTGAAATAATCGATTTCCAGGGAATTGAAATTCACAAAGAAAATGCTAATTCATTGGCTGGGGAAATAACAGCCGATATTGCTTATATAGACCCGCCATACAATTCCCGGCAATATAGCCGGTTTTACCATATTTATGAAAATTTGGTTAAGTGGGAAAAACCGCAACTTTTTGGCACGGCACTAAAACCTCCAACCGAAAATATGAGCGCATATTGCACCGTAAATGCCAAAAAAGCTTTTGCCGAATTAATTGAAAATTTAAATGTCAAATATATAGCGGTTTCTTACAACAATACTTATAATTCCAAAAGTAATTCTTCTAAAAATAAAATTAAGTTAGAAGAAATTGAAGAAATATTAAAAAATAAGGGTGAAACGACAGTTTTTGAACATTCGCATAATTTTTTTAATACGGGGAAAACAGAATTTAATAATCATAAGGAATTTTTATTTGTCACTAAAGTCAATGCCGCGCATAAAAAGTCTAAAATTTATCGTTCTCCTTTGTTTTATGTGGGCGATAAATTTAAGTTAATTCCGCAAATTCAATCTTTTTTTCCTAAAAATATAAATAAATTTATCGAGCCTTTTACCGGCGGCGGTTCTGTTTTTTTGAATGTTCAAGCTAAAGAATATTTCCTTAACGATATTGATAAATATATATGTAGCTTGCATAAATTTTTATTGGAGAACGCCAAAAATCCAAAAGATTTTATGAACCAAATCGATAGAATTATAGATAAATATAATTTATCTAAATCTTATAGAGAGGATACTGTTCCTATTGAACTTAAACAACAGTTTAAAAAAACTTATTATGCCAAATTTAATAAATCAGCTTATGAAAAATTAAGAAATGATTTTAACGAAAATCAAGAAAATATATTAATTCTTTATCTTTTGCTTATTTATGGCTTTAACAGAATGATACGTTTTAATGCTCACGGCAAATATAATCTGCCCGTGGGTAATGTGGATTTGAATAAAAACGTAATTGACGCCATAAACAACTATTTTGAATGGACTCAAAATAAATCTATTCATTGGTTTAATTTAGATTATATTAAATTTTTAAATAATATAAATATTTCCAAAGAAGATTTTACTTATCTTGACCCGCCTTATTTAATAGCTTCCAGCGAATATAATAAATTATGGAATGAGAAAAAAGAAAAGGAAATGCTTGAATCTCTGGATAGATTAAATAATCAAGGACTTAGATTTGCCGTTTCCAATGTAACTCATTATAAGAACAAGGAAAACTCTATCTTTATAGAATGGGCAAAAAAATATATAATTAATCCTATCAAAAGTAATTATATTAGTTATCACGATAATTCCGCTAAAAATTTTCAGGAAGTTTTAGTTACTAATTATGCCGACGTATAAATATAAACCTCTTTTATTTACAACAACTATGCGCAATCCTGAACGGTTAAAGGATTTTTTAACTGTTCTAATGGAATTTGATGGCAAAGTGTTGACTAACGAAATCATTGAAAGCGTGGCCAAAGCCCTCATTAAAAAAGGTTTGTATAAGCCGACCAGAGTTTCGCCAATTGTAAAGAACAAATGGGAAAATGAAATAGAAATAAGCGAGAAAGAAACTGAACAAGTATTTGCTGAAAATCCGCAAAGTCATAAAGAAGCCGGTTTTGATAAAGGTTGGCCTTCAAGATTTGATACCTGGTTCAAAATAGCTAAGGAACTAGGCTTTGTGTGGTATTGGCAGAATGAGATAATAAAGTTTTCGGAAAGCGGAAAACTGCTATTAGATAAAGAAAAGCCCGAAAACGAACTAATGGTTTTCGCCAACGCTTTTGCTAAATATCAACGCTGTAATCCATTTCGCAGGGTTTAAATAAAAATGCTCCCCTAATTTTACTTATACAGACAATACAACTTTTAAACAAAGACCGAGATTTTAAAAGTGCGGGCATTTCAAAATTAGAAATCCCTCTGTTGTTGTGCTGGCGGAATGACGATGCTGAAAGCTTGTATCAAGAAATCAAAAAATTGCGGGGAAAATACGGTTATTCGCCGAGCAATGAAGTAATTTTAGAGCTTTGTTATGATTTATTAGATGAAACCAAACGGGACGATAATTCAATATTAATCGATTACCCGGATGATTTTATTCGCAAAATGCGTTTAACAGGTTTAATTTCTTTGCGCGGGGGTGGACGTTTTATTGACTTAAATGCCAAAGAGCTAACGGCTATTGATTATATTGTACAAAGTTATAGTTCTTACACAGATTTCACTGCGGAGGAGGATTTTTTTAACTATATCAGTAAAATTGATAATAATTTAATTGCATCGCTTTCGGTTTATAAAGCACTTGCCGTAATTACCAATAAGGAATTGGAGAAATGGGTAAAATATTACGAATGGGAAATCATAAAAACAGAAATGCTTAATTTGGCGCAAAAAAATTCTTCTAAAGATGAAATTTTGAAAGTCATAGAACAGCCTTTGCGATTAGAATTTTTGACTTCATTAGCCATTCTTAAAAGATTGCCGAATGTATCGGTAAAGCCTAATTTTATTTCAGATGACGAAGGTTTGCCAACCAGTTTTGCTTCAGGCGGAAAGCCAGATATCGAATGCTTGGAAAGTAAAGATACAGTTTTAGTTGAAGTTACGCTTTTAACGGGAACACAACAACATATCAGAGAATCATTTTCTACACACAGACATTTAGAAGAATATATTGCAAAGGGTATAAAAGCTTATTCAGTATTTATTTCACCAAAAGCTTTTATTGATACTTGCAGATATGCCGAATTTATTAAAACTAAAGGTATTGAAGTGAGAATTTTAGATATAGATAAATTTGTTTATAATCTTGAAAAGGAAACCACATTAAATAAGGCAACTTTGCGCCAATCCCTTAATCATTAATATTTGGAATAGCTATTAATAATATAATAAAATGGGCGATTTTATAAATCAAGAATAGATTATGCCATTAAAATAAAGATAATTTGCCAATTTTTATGGAGAAGGTATGAAAAATGAAAAGCTTACATTTAAAGAATTAGCAGAGAAAGTTATTAAAGAAATAGGAGAGCCTCTTACCCCAAAAGAAATATGGGATATAGCTAAACAAAAAGATTATGATAAATTGTCCGAAACTATAGGTAAAACACCATGGAATACAATAGGAGCTCATATTTATGTGGATATGAGAGATAATAAAAATTCCCCTTTTATTAAATCGGGGTTAATGCCTAGGCGATTTTATTTAAAAGATTTGCCAATATTGACAAATAAAGCTATCAACAAAATAGAGGAAGAACGAGAAAATAAAGTATCAGGTGATAGTAAAAAATACGATGAAAAAGATTTGCATAAATTTCTAACTTATTACTCCTACACATTCAAACTTATTTATACCAAAACAATAAATCACGAAAAATCAAAAAAAAGCGGTTATACGCAATGGTTACATCCTGATATCGTAGGAATATTGTATTATTTTAAAGATTATCACGAAAAAGCCTTCGATATTGCTAAAGAAATTGGATCAATACCTATTGAATTATATTCCTTTGAGATAAAGAAGGAGCTCAATTTTAAAAATATTAGAGAATCATTTTTTCAAGCGGTGTCTAATTCTTCTTGGGCAAATGAAGGTTATTTAGTAGCTGCGACTATATTTGAAGACGATGAATTTTATTCAGAGCTTGAAAGATTATCATCCTTATTTGGAATTGGTATTATTCGACTAAATATCAATGCCCCGGATTCTTCAGATATAATATTTCAAGCTAAGTATAAAACAAATTTGGATTGGAAAACAATAAGTAAATTATCAGAAACAAATCCTGATTTTGAAGATTTTTTGGATAAAGCAATAAAAGCGGTGAAAATCAAAGATATAAACAAAGATGTATATGATAAAGTATTAGAGGAACAGGAATTGCTA
This sequence comes from bacterium, assembly GCA_021798015.1. Classification (GTDB taxonomy): domain Bacteria; phylum SZUA-79; class SZUA-79; order Acidulodesulfobacterales; family Acidulodesulfobacteraceae; genus Acidulodesulfobacterium. The sequence goes on along the minus strand of JAJZYP010000040.1, from coordinate 10,674 downwards.
AAAATTATTACATAAATTTTATTAAACTTCCAACCTATCTTCTGCCAAAGTATACCATTAAAAATTCAAAAAACAAAAATGCCAAGCGCGGAGGGGAGGGTCAGTTGGCGGCTCATAGGAGGGGTACCCCTCCTATGAGTTAATAAATATTAAATTAAACTAAAATTAATCATAAAAGCGGACATTTCTACTTTGGTAAAAAGCGGACATTTCTACTTTGGGTTGACACAGGTATTTTTTTAGCTTGAAAAAATTAATTTTCAATATATAATATAACTATTAATAATGTATTAAACTATAAATTAAGAAGATAATTTAATATAGAGGAGGTTTTATGAAAACGAGGTTCGGCAAAATCCAAAAGTTTTTCTTATTGACTATTTTCATTTTAACAGCCGCATTTGTGGTTACTCCATTAGCTTCGGCAAGTGCGCAGATGATGCAAAAAAAACCAATGATGGTGAATCCTTGCAATAAAAAGCCAAAAATGATGCATAAAGTAATGATGCATAAAATGAGTCTTAAGCAGGCAAAATTAATAGCTAGAGGGAAGAAACTATTTTATTCTAAAAGCATAGGAACTAATGGTTTTTCATGCGCCACCTGCCATGTATATAGCGCAGGCACTTATATAAAAATGCACGGCATGGGAATGGTTATAAGGTCCGTTAAAAATGCCGCTGAAAAAATTATGGCATTCAATAAAATGCATCATACCCATTTAACTCTTGAAAAAAAGATTGCACTGTGTGATAAAATGGTTCTTAAGGGACACATATCAAAAGGCGAATTGGAAGCATTAACCGCTTATGTTAATTCAGTGAAATAACAACAATAAATTTCAAGACAATAAATTTCTAAAGCGCTTTCTTTTTATTTAAAGGGAGCGCTTTGTTTTTATCCTGGATAAATTTATACTTAGGTTAAAAGGTATTTGTGTATCAAAGCTTATTGAGTAAAATTAAGAATAGATTTTTAGCCGGTTTAACCGTAGTTATTCCCGGCGTTATTACGGTTTTTGTAATAGTCTGGCTTTTTCAAGAAGTTAATCTACTATTTAATCCGTTTTCCCTCTTTTTAAAGCATTATATCCATATATATATACCTGATATTGGTTTAATTCTGTTATTTGTTTTAGTTCTATTTGCCGGTTTTTTTATTACAAATTGGATAGGCAGAGGAATTATTAATTTTTATGAAAACGTTATGTTTAAAATTCCGATTGTAAATATGTTGTATAAATCCACAAAGCAATGGGTCGATATATTTTCCCCCGATAAAACTTCATTTAAAAAATTTATTCTAGTAAGGTATAATGATAATAAGTTTATTTACGGCTTTTTAACCTCCAGTACCCGGCTAAAAGGGGATGGCAAAGATGATTATGTCGTTGTATATGTGCCGACGAATCATCTTTACATCGGGGTTAACATAATTGCAAGCAAAGATGATATAATAGATACTAATCTTAGTGTTGAAGAGGGGATTAACATCGTTCTTTCCGCAGGTATAGCATTTCCGGATAAGTTGTAAATACATTGTGATTATTAAATTTTTAAGCGGGCTAAATCTAAAATAAATATGAACATATTGGTAACAGGCGGGGCAGGTTATATTGGGTCACATACGATTATTAGTTTGATTGACAATGGATTTTCGGTCATAGTAATCGATGATTTTTGTAGCGGTCATATTGAAGCAATTAATGCCGTAAGCAAATATGAAAATAACAAAATTAAGGTTTACAATGGCGATTTTTCCGATGTTGATTTACTTGAAGGCATAATTAAAAAATATAAGATAAACGGGGTAATCCATTTTGCCGCTCACAGCCTTGTTGGAGAATCGATGGATGACCCTCTTAAATACTATAAAAACAATGTTGCTAAAACTATTTTATTACTTGAATTTTTAAAAAAATCAGGTATAAATTATTTTGTGTTTTCGTCTTCCGCAGCTGTTTACGGTATTCCTGATAAGACCCCTATAGACGAAATGAGCCCGCTAAATCCCATAAATGTTTATGGAAGCACCAAGTTGGTTGTTGAAAATATGCTGGGGAGTACGGATAGGGCTTACGGTTTTAAATATATATCCCTCAGATATTTTAATGCGGCAGGGGCGCATAAGACGGGATTTATAGGGGAGGATCATAATCCTGAAACACATCTTATACCAAAAGTTTTAAAATCAGTTGCAATAGGAGAAAGTAAAGCGGTTGTTTTTGGCAATGATTATCCAACCGGTGACGGTACCGCAATAAGAGACTATATTCATGTGGATGATTTGTCTTATGCACATGTTTTGTCGCTTAAATATTTAATAGAAAATGAAAAAAGCAAAAGCGCCGTCTTTAATCTTGGTTGCGAAAAGGGATATTCCGTTCTGAATATTCTTAGAAAGATAGAAGAAATAACAGGAAAGAAATTAAAAATAGAGTTTGCGGGAAGGAGAGAAGGCGATCCCGCTATTTTAGTGGCAAGTTATAAAAAAATAAAAGAAGAACTTGGCTTTGAATTTAAATATAATATCGATGATATTATTAGTTCCGCATGGAACTGGCATTCAAATCATTTAAACGGCTATATTAAAGTATAGAGGTATATTTTATTTATGAAGCTAAAAACTTACGCTTTGTTTCCTCCGTTTTTTTCATTTATTATCGATAACAAACTTCGAAGTTTGTTTGAAAATATGGAAAAAAATGTGGAGCTTATGGGGGCTAAGCCGGGCATGAAGGTTCTTGAGGTGGGATGCGGAAGCGGGTTTGTGACAGAATTTTTATCAAAAGCCATTGGAAAGGAAGGATTTGTGATTTCCGTGGATATTCAGGAAGAGATGATAAAAAAGGCTCAAAGTAAAAGAGGATATTTACAAAATGTAGATTTTCGCACTTCCAGCGCATCCAATTTAAGCTCAATAAAAAATGAAGAAATAGACCTTGCTTTTCTTTATTATTCATTTCATGAGATAGAGGATAAAGAAAATGCCGTTTCCGAGTTGTTTCGCGTAATAAAACATAATGGTATATTATCAATTAAAGAGCCACGGTTTGAAGTTTTCAAGGAAGATAGAAAATGTTATAAAGAGTTCATAATTAGCCATGGTTTTAAAGCTACCGAAAGTCTTAAAAATTGCGACTTTTTAGGTTGCTATCTTAAATTTGTTAAGGATTGACATATTTCCATAAGAATGCACAACAGATTTTATATCGAAGAAGAAGTTAGTCATTATTTGGGAAAAGAAATATCGCTAAATTCAATAACAAACCATATTAAAGCGTTTCGCAAAAAAGTAGATGATGAAATTAAGCTGTATGATGGGCTTGGAAATGTATATTTCGCAAAAGTTATCCAGATTTCAAAAAAATTTACTAAGGTTGAATTAATATCAAAAGAGACCTTTACAAAAAGAAACGCCCAAATTACCCTATTTTTACCCCTTATTACATCTCATTTAATGGATCAACTTCTTTCAAGATTGTGTGAAATGGAGATAAGTAAAATTTTTCCTGTGATTACCGAAAGGTCTATTAATTTAAAAGACGATAAAGAACTATATCATAAGTTATTAAAATGGAATAAGATTTCAAATGGGGCTTGTGTTTTAGCGGGTAAAGCTTTTTCAACAATAATTAACAAGCCTATAAGTTTAAAAGATTCATTTGGATTAGCGGCAAATCTTGACATTAAATTAATAGCATCTCCAAATGCAAAAATGTATTTAAAGGATTATCTAATGTCAATGTCTAAAGATATTCTTTCAGAAAACTTTTCCATAGGTTTATTTATAGGACCGGAGGGGGATTTCTCCGACAGGGAACTAAAATTATCTGAAGAATTTGGCCTTATACCTATAAAATTGTCGAATTATATTATGAGCACATTTGTGGCATCGATATATTTTGTTTCAAATATAACCTGTTTTGCCTTTGCCGGGTAAAAATTATGCATCTTAAATTTATAGAACTTTTTGGATTTAAAACCTTCCCTGATAAGATAAGAATACCTTTTGATACAGGTGTAAATATCATTGTCGGGCCAAATGGATGCGGCAAAACCAATATCGTCGATGCGATTAGATTTATTTTAGGAGAGCAAACTCTAAAGGATTTACGCTTAAGAAATATGAATGATATTATATTTCATGGCTCTAACTTAAGGGGACAATCTTCTGTTGCGTTATGCAGGGGCGTTTTTGTAAATGACTCACCCTTTGATTTTAAATATAAAGATTTTTCGGAAATAATGGTTGAAAGAAGGCATTTTAAAAATAAGGAGACCGAATATAGAATAAACGGGTTTTTGGTTTCATACAGGGAATATTTAGGTTTTTTTAATGAAAGCGGTTTGTCGAAATACTATTCTATTGTCGATTATTCTAAAATTAACGCTATTTTAAATTATAAGCCTAACGATTTAAGGTTGTTTTTTGAGGAGGCATCGGGAATAACGAAGTATAAAACTCAAAAAAAATCGGCTTCAAAGAAATTAGGGGCGGCACAATTAAATTTGCTAAGAATTAATGACCTATGCGGCGAGGTGGGGAAGCAATTAACTTTGTTAAGGGGTCAGTCAGAGGTATTAGAGAAGTATAAAGAACTTGAAAAAGATAAAAGACAATATGAATTTGTTTTGTATGATAGATTAAAAAGAAAAATAAATTCGGAGATAGATAAAAATAATAAGGATTTAGATAATTATTCCTCACTTTTTATAGAACTTACGACGCAAAACATTTTTATTGAAAATAGTTTGGTAGAGTTAAAAACATTATTCGATAATCTTAACGACAGATATAAACTTGTCGTGAATGAAAAAAATCAGATTTTAATAGATATAACAAAATTAAATTCCGATATTGATTACGGCACCTTAACAATAAAAAAATTAGAATCGGAAATTGAAAAGAAAAATAAAGAGATACAGGAACAAAATGATATAAAAAATAAAAATGCTAATAAACTTGGAAGCTATAAAAATAAAGGGTTATCGGATGAATTAGTCATAAAAGCTTTGTATGAAAAATTAAATGATTTAAATATGGTAATTATGGAGAAAAAGGGATTAGTTTTAAAAATTAAAGATGAAGCGGAAATTATCAATGATGATATTTTAGATATTACCGAAAAATCCCAAAATGTTAATAATAAATTAATTTTTACGGGCAAAAATATAAAAAATATAGATGTAAGAATTTATAATACAAAAGATATTATATCAAAAATTTCCCAGGAAATTAAAAATGCCAGGGATAGTTTATACGCAAAGAATAATTTTGTCGATAAAACAATAGAAGAACTTGAAAATTTGAAAAAGAAGCAAACTTCAGAAAGCGAAGAACTATTAAAATCTTCAAATGAATCGGAAGCAATTAAATTTGATAGAGATACTTTGGAGAGGGAATTGATTGAAATAAATGTTGCAACATCCAAACTTTCGGATTTTATTAACAATCATGAGGGTTTTTCTGAAGGAACAAAAAGGCTTTTGAATGCGCGCAAGGATTATGAGGCTTATCCTTTATCCGATTTAATAGAAACAGAAACAGGATTTGAAAATATTATATGGGCCGGTTTTGAAGATTTGCTTGAAACCGTGGTGGTAAAAGATATAGAAGATGCTAAAAAGGCATTAGATTATCTCAACAATGATAAAGTGGGGCAGGCAAGAATATTTATTCCCGGAGCAAGAAAAAATAAATATTCGCATGAGAACCTGCAAAAATTTATTGATATTATTCCATTAAAAGATAAAATTGCATTAAATCAAAAGAACTTTTATAGCAATATTATTGACTTAGACTTAGATGACATTGGGATTAATTTTTATTATTCTAAGAATACCCAGGATATTTTAAATTATATAAAACAAACCGGTTTTTTCCCAGAGGTTAATATAATAACAAACGAAGGTATAATTTTTCTTTCAAGCGGATTTATTATTGCAGGCAAGAATAAAAATGCCGAAAGTCAAAATTTGCTTATTAATAAGAAAAAATTGTCGGAATATAAAAACTTGAAAGCAGAAAGAGAAAAGGAATTAAATAGGGAAAATTTATCATTTCAAGAAATAAATTTTAAAATCACCGAAATTAGAGCAAACATAGATAAATTAAATAAAGACATAAGATTAAAAGAAATGGATGAACTAACGGCGAAAAATGATATAAAACATATAAATAGTCAGATAATTAAATCTGAAGAAAGATTTAATATATTAAAAAGAGAGTTGGAGAGTCTTGAATTAGAAAAAACCAAAACGCTTGAAGAAGAGGAAGTTCTAAAAGAAGAACAGTTATCATTAGAAAATGAATTAAAAATAAAGTCTCAAGAAAAACTAATCCTTGAAAAAAAATTAAAATCTTTCGAGGATGAATTTGAAAATGTAAAAGAAGATGAATTAAAATTAAAAATAGAAATTAACTCGGCGGAGCAAAATCTTAATTTTCTGAAAAAAGGAGTTAAAGATTTGGAAACAAGCCTATTAGGCTTCTCGAAGAGGCTTGATAATTTAAATCTTCAGATTGACAATATTAAAAATGAAATAAGGCAGACCGCAGGTGATATATCCAACAAACAAAAGAAAGTTGAGGTTTTAAACGAGACCCTTAAGTCTAAAGAGGTTAAGATTAAAACCCTCGAGGTTGATATTGAGAATACAAGAGATAATATAAATAATATTGAAAAAAAATTAGAAAATGTAAGGAGAGAGAAAAGCAATATAGAAAAGAAAAGAGATACAGCGTTGACATTTGTCAATATGTGCAAGGAAAAATTAGCGGAATTAAATTCATCCGAATTTTCCGAAGGCGAACCTTTTGATTTTTCAAATGCGGATAATGATTACGAAAAATTAAGCGAAGAGGATATTAAAAAAAATGTAGAAAAACTTAAGATTGCAATGTCAAATCTTGGGGATATTAATATGAATGCAACAAATGAATACAAAGAGGCTTTAAAACGTTTAGATTTTTTACTAACGCAAAAAACCGATCTCGAAATTTCCATTAAATCCTTGGAAAATATAATAAAAAAATTAGATTTGGTATCGAAGGAAAAATTTAGTTCAAGTTTAAAACAAATAAGGCTCAAATTCAATGAACTATTTGTTTTTTTATTTGGAGGGGGGCATGCCGATATATTAAATGTGGTAGAGGAAAGGAACGAAGCCGATGAAAATGACTTGCAGGGACTTGAAATTAATGCGCAAATGCCCGGGAAAAAGTTTTCAAGTATAAATATTTTGTCTCAAGGGGAGAAGGTTTTAGTTGCAATAAGCCTGCTTTTTGCCATTTTTTTGGTGAAAAAGACGCCTTTTTGTGTGATAGATGAAGTTGATGCGCCGTTGGATTATGCCAATAATGCTAGATATAACAGGCTTATAAATGAAATATCTAATCATTCACAAGTAATTTTGGTAACCCACAACAAGAAAACAATGGAGATAGGTAAAAATATATTTGGAGTAACATCGAAACAACCGGGGATTTCAAAAATAGTTTCGGTTTCAATGAATTAAAATGAATTAATTATAATTCGGATAAATAATGTTAATATTTTAAACTTATATTTTAAAAGAAGGGAAATTAATGAAAGTATTTGAAAAATTTAAAAATTTAAGTGATAGCCTTAAAAAAACAAAAGAGGCATTATCAGAAAAAATAACTTCTATTTTTAGTTCGGCTAAGCTTGGACCAGGTGACTTAGAAAGGCTTGAAGAAGCATTAGTTTTATCCGACATATCGTTTCAAACGGCTAATGAAATAGTTGAGGGGATCAAAAAACGGGTTTCAAAATTTAAAGGAATCGAAAATCAGCAAAGCCCATTAACATCCGATATAATTAAAAGCGCTTTAAAAGACGAAATTAAAAGCAAAATATCAAAGGATTTTCCTGAAATTAAAGTAAACAATCAAAAAAATATTTTTTTGATTGTCGGTGTTAATGGGGTAGGAAAGACCACTACTGTGGGAAAGCTTGGCAAATATTATACTGATAGGGGTAGAAAGGCTATTATAGCCGCCTGTGATACATTTAGAGCTGCGGGAAAAGAGCAATTGGAAGTTTGGGGGGATAAGACAGGTATTGAAGTAATATCGGGAAAAGACAATCAAGACCCTGCATCCGTTGCTCATGACGCCGTTCAAAAATTAAAAGACAAAGATTTTAATTTATTGATAATTGATACTGCCGGAAGGCTTCATAATAAAAAACATCTGATGGAGGAATTATCGAAAATAAAAAGGATTATCTCGAAAACTTCAGGCAATCCTCCCGATGAGACTTTTATTGTAATAGACGCAAGCCTTGGGCAAAACTCTTTAGTTCAGGTGGAACAATTTAAAGAGCTTATAGATATTTCAGGGGTTATAATTACAAAATTAGACGGTTCGGCAAAAGGCGGAATAATTATCGATATTATACATAAACTAAATTTACCCGTTAGATTTGTGGGGACAGGGGAATCTGTCGATAAAATATCGGAATTTTCTCCCGAAATTTTTATCGATAGCCTGTTTTAACCTAAAATATGGTTACGTAATATTTGGAATATGGCATAATATTTGCATGAATATTTGCATGAATACATAAAATATATTATAATGATATATTATAACGATGTAAAATAATTTTAATACCGAGAGCTAAAAATATATAATGGGGGGCTAAAATTTATGGGCAGCATTTTTGCGCCTAATGTTTCTTTTATAGTGGCTTTTCTTGCAGGGTTATTCTCATTCGTTTCACCTTGTGTTCTTCCCTTAATACCGTCTTATCTATCTTATGTGTCCGGTATGTCCATAGATGACCTAACGGTGGACAAAACGGCACAGTCAAGGTTGTCGGTCATCAAACATTCCTTAATGTTTATCCTTGGGTTTACAATAGTGTTTGTTCTGCTCGGTGTATTTTCAAGTGCGGTTGGAAGTTTGCTCCATTCTTTATGGGTTATGAGAATAGCGGGCATTTTTATCATCCTTATGGGGCTTTTCATATTAGGAGCGTTTAGTAAGGTAAAATTTCTATCTTTTTTATCTACCGACGCAAACTTTAATTTAAAAAATAAACCTGCCGGACTAATAGGTTCAGCTCTTGTGGGTGTGGTATTTGCGGCCGCGTGGACTCCGTGCATAGGGCCTATACTTGCCTCGATACTTTTCATAGCTGCAACGATGCACAACGCTACTGCCGGCGCTAAGCTTCTTTTTGTGTATGCAATGGGGCTTGCCGTCCCGTTTTTTATAGCCTCTTTGTCACTCAATATGTTTTTATCGGCGTTTAAAAAATTTAGACCGTTGATAAAAACCGTATCGGTTATAGGCGGGGTTATCTTGATTATTGTAGGAGTACTAATATTTTTTAATTACTTATCGATAATTTCTTTATATTTTGGCAATACGTTTCATTACAACATACCGTATAACGGATAATAAAAGGTTAATATGATAGGGGGGGTCTGTTTATATGCAAAAGTTAGCTATAATGTCTTTAATCACCTTCATGATAATGTTTTTCGTATTTTTATTACCTAAAGACTCTTACGCTAAAGACTCTTATGCCACAAATTTTAACTTAAAGGTGCTAAATCATAATCTTTCAGGTTATAAAAATATTAATTTAAATGCTTTAAAGGGAAAAGTGGTGCTTGTAAATTTTTGGGCGACATGGTGTCCTCCATGCAGGGCGGAAATACCGCGTTTAGTGAGTTTTTACAATAAAAATAAATCAAAAAATTTTGTAATAGTGGGGATAAATGTAAATGTGACTGAGCAAGGTGTAAGGTCTTTTACCCATCAGTATAAAATGGATTATCCCGTAGTTCATGCAACATCAAAGGTATTGAGCGAGTATGGCGGGGTTAGGGAAATCCCCCAAACCTTTTTTATTTCAAAAAATGGTATAATTGCATTTCATTGGACAGGCCTTATGCCGGAGAACGTTTTAAAAATTGTATCAGGACATCTGATGAAAATGAAAATGATGAAAAAATAATAAAGTATATAAAATTCAATTCTATCCGGCTGTTCTCGAATGCCTGTATATCACATCTTCGGTTTGAACGGATTTTATATTTTTATGGCTTTTGATATAATCTTTAATGACATCGTAAGATTTATATTTAGTGAGCCCTTGGTTTGGTAAATTGGAAAGTTTTTGCATCATTACTCCCGAGGAAATTAGCCAATAGTCTTTATCCATTTCAATTTTTTTTCCGTTAATAAGCCATTCTTGTATTCTTTTATATAACGGCTTATTAATTCTTATATGCAGTTTTGAATTTGAAATCCTTGTGCAATCACCGCCCATCTGCAGATATGGGTCATTAGCAAAAACATCGCTTAATCTTTCGGAAAAAGCCTGAAAAAGCGTGTTTCCTTTTAGCTTAATTCTATAAAGTTCGGGATATGTAGTACCATAAAAGCCGTACACATGTTCCATGGTAATTTTTTCCCCTGGAAGAATCGTTTCGCCCCATCTCCAGCCGGGGGTAAACACCAAAGGCGTGTCGAATTTCTCTATAAATGCCTGCTCTGCAACATTATCCACCGTGCTTATAAATGTAGCCCTTCTGTATAACAGATCTTCGGATACACCCAATTCTTCGTTAAGCTGATTATTATAAGGGGCATACTGTTCGTCTATTATGCGGGATACCTCTGCATCCGGTTTAA
>JAJZYP010000168.1 GCA_021798015.1 bacterium | reverse complement strand
TATCTATCTTGCTAATGGGACGAATGTCACGAACGTTCAAAATACGGGATATAGGGCAAGAAATTTTACAAACGAGCACGGCGCAAATACAGGAGAGCAGATAATCGACGGTATGAAAGTAAATACATATGAAAGCGGCGGGCATGAATACGCGTCCGTCCAGGCGGGAAGTGGTGCTACTGCTACATTGGAAAAAGGTTCTGACGGATGGGGCTTTACAAACGTTTCTAGCAATATGAGCGCTAACGAGAGAAAAGCATTAGAAACAGATATTAAAACCAACTTAACGCATGAAGAAAGAGAATTGAACAGCAGATCTCAGTCTGTTACTAAAGCTTCCGACAGCATTATAAACAGATATAATAAATATGAAGCTTCGCAAGGCAATACCTCTACTTCAGGACATATTCAAACCGTTAAGGTTTTTAATTCAACGAAGAACGGACAAAATACGACGACGGCGCATAATACTACTACTGGAAAAAATGGTACTGTAGGATTAGAAATAGATGGCATAGGAGGTGCTGTAACTACTGGAAGCAGCCATTCCGTTAATTCGGCTCATACGACGGCAACGGCTTCCGGCGTTGCTCGGAATACAGGCACGCTGCATCAAGATTTAGCGACTATAGCAAGCAAACATATTGCTGGTATTAGTAACGATGCAAGACATGAGTTAAGCCAAGTTAATAGATTAGAACAAACGGAGTCTAAAATTAAGGATTTAAAGCAGGAACTTGGAGAAGTGCAAACTGGAACGATGGGGGTTACGGGAGGCGTAACGCCGGCATTTTTAAACGCCACACATACGGGTAAAGGCGGTCTCTCCAATTTTGTCGGACAGTTTTCAAATTTTGTTACCGATTCTAAACATTTATCGACTATGGCTCCGGTATTGCAGCAAATGGCAAATTTTGGAGATAAAAGCGCAATGATTCCTGGAGTTAATGCTGGCATCGATGTAGGAGGAAAAGTTCTTCATTCTGCGACATCTTCGGTTCCCGAAAATATATCTGGTCAGGTAAAACATGCTAAAGGCGTAATTAACGGCAATTTTAACAATAACGGCGGCAATTATGTTAATTTAAATAATGCGGCGAGTAATGCTTATAATCTTCCGTTGCCAAGTATAGGCGCGGTAGGAACAGGGTCTGGCGGCATAAATCCTTTCACTACGACAGGAGGATGGGTTGGGCGTCCAATCTACGATATATTTACTCACGGTGGTTCCAACAGCGGGTATAATTTACATATTGGATCTATTACATTCAAGGGACGGCCTACGGCATCACAATTAAGCACTTATTCTCCGTCAAATGCAAATGTTAAATATCCGGAACCTGATAAATAAAAATATTTTTAATATTTTAAATCGTATGGTATATTTAATATAAATGTTATATAAAGAAAAAAGGGGGCTAAAATGTTAACTTTTATTATTGCTTTTTTACTTATTTTATTTGTCGTTCTTGGATTTGTTGCTATATCCAGAGCGTTGTACAATCCTAATTATCATAAGGAAAACAAAGATGACAAAAGTTTTCTCGACAATGAAATCGACAACATGGGTTTTGTTGGTAAATCATTGTTTAGTAATTATATTACATCGAGAAATACACAAAGAATCCTCGAAACATTAGAGAAGTCTAAAGAAAAAAATAATGATATTGCAGATAAATAAAAAAAAGATATGAATAAAATTTACTGAAAGGGATATTGCTATTTTTGAATTTTTGTCTATTTACGGTTATGCCGATTTAGATGCGCTTTATATGCTTACAAGAAATTTTTTTCCATGCTCCAAAAACACTTTTAAAGAAAGACTTAATATTTTAAAGGAAGCGGGATATCTCAAAATAGACAGCTATAGTATGCCTATGAGAGATAAAAATAATCGCATTTTTAAGTTTACTCTTGTTGAAGGAAATAGGGCGGCTTTTTCAGGAATAGGTGGAAGAAAACCTAATGTGAAAATTTTAAAGTCTAATTTTTTCCACGAATTTTTTATAATTAGGACGCTTGCCAAATCTAAAGAAAACGGAGACATAGCCTACTCGGAAAAAATGGACGGTTATCCTTTTACAGGCAAAGAAATAAGACCCGATGTTTATCTTTTGTCTCTCAAAATTGGTTTTGAAGTAGAAGTTTCAATTAAGAGGAACTGGCTCGAATATGGAAAAAAATTTGCTGTATTGCAGGATCAATTAGACTTCGCAAGACACAATAATAAAGAAATAGAAATTGATAAATTGATATATCTTGTGCAAAGCGGACAAGATAAAATTTCTTTAATTAAAACGTTTGACAGACTCAAATCTACGTCTATAAATAAAGGTAATAATTTTAAAACTTTTCTTGTTTCGCAGACCATAGACGACCACATAAGAGTGCTTACTTTCGATGAATTTTATGACAGAGATTTAAGCTCATTTTAAATAAAAGATAAAATATTTATATAGTTTTCTATATGCTGGTAATTCATTTTGCCGGCATTTTTTTTCCTTAAAATCGATTTAAAGCCCGCCTATTTTTATCCAAATAGCAAACGTCCTGAAAGAAAAAATCAAGCCTTAAAATTGAAATTTGAAAGCCGTTTTATCGTAAATTTTTTTTATTTAGAAATGAAATTTTTAAACCTAATTAATAAAAATTTTATATCGATTTTTATTTTTTTAGATAAAAAATCGTCTGTTTTTTATTCTGCTTTTGAAATTTTTTAAATCAAAATTTACTAAAAATTTATTTATAATCTTAAAAAATTTTATCATTTTTTGATAAAAAATAATGCTCTTAAA
>JAJZYP010000039.1 GCA_021798015.1 bacterium | reverse complement strand
AGATTTATTAGGAAAGATTACCGTTACATCTAATAACCAGATAATCACGGAACTTGTCTGGCAATTCGATATTATTAAAAAACAATCAAAGAAGTTCAACGCGGCAAAATAACCACCCTTTACTGAATGGCTTATTTGCTGCGGTTTTAAGTGGTGCGTCCAGCAGGATGAGCTTCGCTGAACTTCGTTCGAACCTGCGACCCACAGCTTAGAAGGCTGTAAACCTGTTTTATAACTTATTGATATTACTAATTAATAATGCATATATAATTTTTATGTGCGCTAAAATGTGATTATTTTACAACAGATTTTGAAATTCATCTGTTTCTAACCCCATATCTTTGATTATTCCGGAGAGCGTTTTCGGTTTTATAATTTTGCCTGAATGAACAGGGACGACGATTCGTCTTTTATCCGACTTGCGGTAATAAACGGCATGGCTTCCGGATTTCCTGTCGAACTGAAAGTCTAATTTAACGGCTACCTTTATTATGTCCTTAGAAGTAATGCGAGGTAATTTAGGGCTCAAACCGCTACCCTCATGGATTTAATAGCGATGTCTTCCACAGGAATTTCTTCTTTATGCATCTTTAAGCTCTCGATATAAAGCTTAATTGCGTCTTTTACATTTTCTGTGGCTTCATCATAGGTGTCCCCGTAGGTATGGCATCCTGGAAGAGCCGGGCAAAACGCATGAAATCCGCCGTCCTCTTCTCTTTCCAAAATAACTGTATAATTATATTCTTTCATATTGTTTTAATTCCTATAAATTTTCACTTCGACAAGAGCTTTCCCTTTAATGCCTTTTTTTATAAGAACTGCATCTATGTTTCTCTTTTCTATATTTATTATATTGCTTTATTTATTACTTTATTATCTATATTAAGTTAATTTTAACCCTTATAAAATATTATGTCAATAAAACTTCTAAACAATAAACATCCGCACTTTTAATATTTATTCATTCATCCACTTGGTCATTAATAGCGCTTCTATATCCATATCGTTTATCGGATTTCCTTTGACAATCATAATAACAACACCGACGATTTTAAAATCGGAATTATCGTCTATAGAAAATGTCCGAGTATCTATCTCGTAGTATGTTTCATCGGAAACTGCCCTGTTGTTAATATCCCATTCAGGTTCAAAATAAAAACCGTTATTAAAAGGATTGTCCGCAATAAAAAACACAATTTCCTTTGGATAATTTTTATCTGTTTTATTATTACCCTTATTTGTCGCATTAAACCTTGTATAATATTGAATTTTTTTCATTCTTCTTACGAAATTTTCCTTGCCGTTAGATATAACAACGATACTAGAATCGGCAAAATACATACTTGCCAGCAAATCATCCGGCATGAAGGTTTGTTTAAGATATTTAATAATCAGAAAATCACCTTCCTTGATAGTCGGTTTCATAGAGGGATCCGGCATTTTATAAGCATATATCCCATTAATTTTGCTTATCACTACAGCCATTTTGCCCGGAACGAAAACAAACGGCCCTTTGGTATTATCTTTTAATTTCAATAGGTCTTCCTTATCGGTAATTAATTTATCCGATAAAGGTATTGGGTTAAACCGATTTTCGATTAAGTTAGAAGATTTTTCCTCAAATTCTTCATTTTGTTTTTCAACTATTTTTTTTAATTCTTTAACATAATCGGGAAAATCCAATGTTTTAGATATTTTTTCTATAATCTTGGAGGTCGGTTTTTTCCGAAATGTTTCAAGCTCCGTAATCGATACTCTGGATAGCCCTGCTCTTTTGGCAAGTTCTTCCTGAGTCAGGTTTTGTTCGGTTCTTAGATTTTTTAGTTTTTCGATTAGCTTAACTTCAAATATGTTTAATCTGGGCTTTTTCTTGTGCAATTTATACCCCCTTCGTTAAATTTTTATATTATACCATTTCAAAAAAATTATCGACGTTGAATACTTCAATATATCCTACATAAATTTACAATGATAAATAAATAATTTGACTTTATAAAAATAAAGTATATAATGTAATTATAACAACATTAATTTACAAAGTAAAATATGAATAATAAAAATATAAAATCTAAACATAGGAATGTATTATTGGATGTCAACGAGGCAGCCGAATATTTAAACGTTAATAAAATGACTATAAGGCGGCTTGTAAATGATAGGGAAATAACATTTTATCGGGTCAAGTCTAAAATTTTAATAAAGATGAATATAATTTTTTTGAATCCTATTTTAAATATTTAAAAATTGATAATGTTCAATATATAGATATAGGTGGAAAAGAAAAATTTAAAAACGGATATGAATCTCTAACAAATTTACCCTTGTTTTCAAAAATAAAGAAATTGGGATTTATTCGCGATGCAGAAGATGGAGACGCATCCAGTACATTTCAAAGTATAAAGAATATAATTGAGGAAATAAATCGTAAAAAATCTTTAGCTATTCTTGTGCCTAGGGGACCTGGAAAAATCATTTCAGATGGTGAAAATTATACAGGCATTTTTATTATGCCGAATAATAATGATTCAGGCATGATTGAAACTTTATGTCTGAAATCTATAAAAAGCGATCCCATATATAAATGCGTTGATGATTTTATAAAGTGTTCTTATAATAATTTATCAGAAACAGATAAAGCAAAATTTAATGAGCCAAAGGGAAGGGTTCTGGCATTTCTCGCCACAAAAGCTATTGGCGAAAATTACGTTCATTCTTTAGGCGTAGCTGCGTTAAAAAATCTTTGGGATTTTAGCAATCCATGTTTTGATATGTTAAATAATTTTGTAAGCCAACTTTTTAAACAAGTTTAGGTATATATTTAAAAATTTAAGCAATTACTATGCCTAAGTAAAAAATTATAATATATTGGAGCGAAGAAGAAGGCAGTTTTATCGCCGAAGCTCCGGAACTACCCAGATGCTTGGCGGACAGTAGGACTTACGAAGAAGCCGTTAAAAATATTCATGTAATTATCGACGAATGGATAGAAACTGCTACATATAAATAAAGGTATTAAATAAAGGTATCCGATTTATTTTTTTAATACTCTATGAAAATCAAACAATTCCAAATAGATGCATTTACCGACCGTGTTTTCGGCGGCAACCCCGCCGCAGTCTGTCCTCTTGAGAGTTGGCCGGAAGATAATCTCCTTCAATCCATCGCCGAAGAAAACAACCTGTCGGAAACTGCATTCTTCATGCCAGCGGAAAATAACTTCGAACTAAGGTGGTTTACTCCCGTTAAAGAGGTAGACCTGTGCGGGCATGCAACCCTGGCGGCGGCTTATGTAATATTCGAACACATAGGATACCTTTCGGATTACGTTACATTTAAAACTAAAAGCGGGAATTTAACGGTTAGAAAAAACGGAAATATGCTCGAAATGGATTTTCCCTTATATATGCCTAAATTAAGTGTGATACCGGATTATCTTGCGGAAGGGCTTGGAAAGATTCCGGTTACGGTGCTTGAGGCGTAGGATTATATCGCCGTATATGACAGCGAGGAAACCGTCCGCTCTATCGTCCCCGACCATATATTGCTTAACCGGCTTGGTTTGCGAGGGGTATCCGTCACCGCTCCGGGCTATAATGAGGATTTTGTCAGCCGTTTTTTTGCGCCCAAATTCGGCATACCGGAAGACCCGGTAACCGGTTCCGCGCATTGCGAACTTGCTCCATACTGGGCAGACAGGCTGAACAAAAATATTTTAAATGCGGTGCAGGTTTCCAAGCGGGGCGGAGAAATATTATGTAGGGTGGAAAGAGAAAAAGGCCGTGTGCTCATATCCGGGCATGCGGTAACATTTATGGAAGGGGAGATTTATCTGCCGCTGTAAAAGGCGGTTATTTTTTTCTATTTTAAACCCTATTTTCCGGACTTGTTTTTACGGCGGTAGAATAGTGCTTATAAGTCGATAAGGTAGTGGATTATTTTAAGCAAAGATTATTTTTAATTTTTTCCCAAGTGCTGCGGCCGCCCGCTCAAGTGTGGAAATCTTAATATCCTCGGCATGGTTTTCAATTCTCGAAATAGCCGTTTTTTTTGTCTTAAGCTTAACGGCAAGTTCTTCCTGGGTTAATCCGGCAGATTCGCGCATCTGACGAAGCGTAGCACCGATTTTAAACTGTTCATATCCTTCATCGAAACCCTTTTCAAAAGACAGGTCTATTTTTTTTCTATTCTCTATGTATTTTTTTAAATCGCTCATTAGCGGCTCCTTTTTATAAAATCCGATTTATATTTCTCCGCCCTTTCTATTTCTGATGAGGGCGTTTTCTGCGTTTTTTTAATGAAACCGTGTGTCAAGACTACACTTGAATTGTCCAACATAAAACAAAATATTCTGTAAATATTAGAACCGTATTTTATGCGGCATTCCCATATGCCGTCCGAACCGGTAAGTTTCTTAAAATACAAGGAAGGAATGTTATCCATATCTTCTAAAAGGTTTAAAACCCAGATAATCTTCTGGGCGGCCTTTCCGTCTAAGGAATCCAGCAATTCTTTTACCGGACATCTTCCTTCTTTCGTCTTGTAAAAGATAACGGTTCTGTGCATATTTTATGTTAACATATATGTTAACCATTGTCAAGGATTATTTTATTTCTGTAAGTTATTTCCCCACACATCATTAACAGCTTTCTTTAGCGTATCCGGCACTAGGTGGCTATACCTTTTTGTCATCTGGGTCGTCCGGTGGCCTAACAGTTCTCCGGTTATATATTATAATAGTGACATAAACTTCATATTCTCCCCCGAAAAAGACATGCTTTTTCGAAACATGCGGGAGAATATTCGTTTAAATCATTCATAACCATTTTGCTTGCGAAGACGTGGCGCAAGTCGTGGATGCGTAAGTCTTTTAAACGGGCATTACGGCAGGCTGTATGAAAAGACTTTTTAAAATCGGTTAATTTTTTTCCTGTTTTATCGCAAAAAACATATTCCGATTTTTTGTCGATATTGCTTAATAATTCTTTTAACGGTTTAGACGCTGGAATATATCTATCATACTTGGTTTTAGTACCTTTAATAGCGATGATATCGTTCTGTAAATCCACGTCATCCCATTTTAAATTAAGCGCCTCGCCTTTGCGGCAACCTGTATAAATTAGAAAAGTTATTAAATTCCGAGTAAGTTTATTCGTGGTGCCGCCGATAAGCTTTTGAATATCCTCGTCGCTTAAAGTCTTCAGGCGTGAAAGTTCGTTAAGTTTTTTAATGCAGGAAGCGGGATTTTTTTCTATAAAGCCTTTTCCGATGCAGTAATTAAAAAAGTTTTTTAAAATAGCAATTTCGAGATTAATCCATCTGAAATTAATTTCGCTTTCACGCTTGTCGGGATATTTTTCTATATATTCAAGTTTCCTTTTTAATTGATAGTTTTTAATATCGTCGAACGTAATATTTTCTATGTTTTTATTTCCGAAAATCGGTAAAAAATGATTAGAGGCGTCAATCTTATATCCTATTGTTTCTTTATTATTGGCAATATTTTTAAGATATTCTTTATAAACTGTGATTATTTTTAATCACCCCCGGTATATCGAACCTTTGCCTAATATAATCGGCTTCTACGGCCGCCGCTACTTTTTCTGCAAGTTTTTTATCGGCAGTCTTGGTCGAACCCCTATGTTGTTTTCCGTCAAGCCTGAATTGATACCACCAGTGGTCTGAATTTGTTCTTTTATATAGACTTGCCATATATTGAAATTATGTGTTCAATTTAAGTTAAGATGCATCGGCAAACCATTAATTTACCGTCATTATGTGTGCGCTAAACTGTGATTATTTTTGGTAAATTATGGCTATTTTTAGTATATTTTAGATTAATTTTTTTGTCAAATTTATTTCTGTGTACCGGCAGAAAACGCTTGATATTTCAGGGCTTTTTAATGGTGCGTCCAGCAGGATTCGAACCTGCGACCCACAGCTTAGAAGGCTGTTGCTCTATCCAACTGAGCTATGAACGCATAAAGGAATAAAACACATATATTGGCTAATAATATCATTTATCCTTAATCCTGTCAAATTAAAGAAATCCATTAACTGCCTCTTTAAAAATCAAAAGCTATTCCAAATCTTTTAAAATGCCGTTAAGAAGTATTTTGTAACAATATTTTAACAAAAATTTAATGCAAATGAAATAAAAGCTTCATAATCCGGAAACATTAAAGATATATAATTGATTTATATTAAATATAAAACTTATAAAAATCTTTAAAATATATTCGATTTTGAAAATTAAAACTATGATGAGCAATAAACTTAATGGAATAAAAAATTATTTTTTTATTTGTTCTCTGGTTGCCTTAATATTCCTTATCCAGTACTTGTTTTTAAATATAAAACCTGCTTCGGGCAAAACGGCATATAACATATATAACAATAGAGATGAAAGCCTAAATATACTCCTTAAAAAATATGATATTAATCTTAAAAAATCTAAAGTTATTCCGATGACGAAAGAAACCCGCATAAGAAAAATAAATCCGCAAAATTTTAAATTTAAATCCGGATATAACCATATTGCCAAAAAAATTACTAAAGCAAGCAAGAAAAAAATATTTATACCGGTTTTTCTTAAAAAGAGGGTTTCGCTGGCAGGCAAAGGAAGTGTAAAATCCGCTTTAATGCTTTTATCCCGCGAAATAGGTGTGCCGATAATTCTTTATCCTAGTTTTCCGGAAAAATTAAATAATGACGCCTATTATAAAGATGTCCCATTGTATAAGATTTTAGATGGGCTTATAACGGCGAACGGCTTTAAATACGCTTATAAAAACAAGGTAATATCCGTTTATGCAATAGAAGAAAAAACATTTCATATTCCTGTTTCGGATCTCTTATCATCTTTTTCCTCTACTGTCGGAATGGTAGGTATGAATAGTCGAAATAATAATATAAATAATTCTAATACCGGCAGTTTAAACGGCAATCAGGGTATTGGAACTGGTTCCGGGGTATCGGGGGCGACAACTCCCACAAATTCAAGTAACAATATAAATCAAAATACGAATGTTCCGTCCAATCCATCCGGTTCTTTATCTTTGACACTTTCCGAATCCGATAGTTTATATGGCATTATTTCACAAAATATCAAGGAAATGCTCACAAAAAAGGGAAAATACTTTATTAATCCAAAGGACGGTTTGATATGGGTTAAGGATAGAGTTTCCAATGTCGAAGGTGTTTCTGAGTATATAAAAGGTATCAAAAAATTTCTTTCCAAACAGGTTTTTTTAAAGGTAGAGGTAATAGATGTAAGTTTAAACAAGGGATTTCAAACAGGAGTAAATTGGAATTTATTATTTAATCAGGCATTTAAGGCAAATGCCTTTGGAGCTAATGCCGTTTCTATTTCGGCGCAGCTTTCTTCCGGAAATAATATTGATAATGCGCCATATATCGGATTTACTGATTCCGGCAATAGCGGCGCCATTCTAAGCGCCCTAAAAACACAAGGAACTGTGGATGTTATATCACAGCCAAGGCTTGTATTAATGGACGGACAAACAAGGCTTATATCTTCGGGAACTATTACGCCTTATATCTCGAGCATTCAAACAATGGCGTTAAGCTTATCCCAAACCGAGACTTATCCAGTTATATCTCAGGTGCAGACAGGACTTTCTATATCGTTTACGCCGCATATTAACTTTAAAAACGGTTCCGTTTCCGTTACGTTAAGCTTAATAGATAACTCCATTACGGGCTATCAGTCTTTTTCCATTAGCGGCGAAAGTTTTAGCAACCCAATAATCGAGTCAAAAAGTTTTTCTGACACCGTGAATGTAAAATCAGGTTCAACAATACTTGTGGGCGGCATATTAACTACGAATAAAGCAAAAAATATTTACGGGATTCCATTATTATCCCAAATTCCATTGATAGGGAATCTATTTAAATCGGTAAACAACATAAGTCAAAAAGAGGATTTGCTTATTATGTTAACACCTAAAATAACTTCATGAGTCTTTTATGAAAATCGGCGAGTATTTGATATCAAAAGGAAAATTGACGGATACACAATTAAAAGACGCTCTTTTTGTTCAGTCTATTAGTGAAAAGAGGCTTGGGGATATATTAATTGAAAACGGATACGTAAACGACACTGATGTCGCAATTTATTTGGCTCAAGATTCGGGTAGAGAGTATTTTAAAGAATTAAATAGCGAAAGCATTAATAAAAGTGAGAACGAAAGATCAGGTTTTAGTTTTCTTTACGACATTCCTGCAATAATCATAAAAAAAGCCGGCGAAAATTACATAGTTTGCAGTGGAATTACAGGAAGTCTTTCCGAGAGAATGGCTTTCGATAAAAATTTAAACGGATTTAAAATAGGACTATCGACAAAAAGAAAGATTTACGAAGCCCTAAATAAGACCTTTATTAACAAGTCCGGTTCTTCAGAAAAGGAGATTTTAAACGAGGCGCTGGAGATTGCCTTATTAAAGTGTTCCCCGAATATAAGGATTAAAAGGTCGGAAAACTTTTACTTAATGGTCATAGATACAGATAGCGGACAGGAAACAATCAGAGTTTTAAGTTTGGAATCGGGTCAAAGAATAATAAATATTATAGCGACAAACTGTCAGGTAACGTTAAAAAAGGGTGAGGGATTAGACGCCAAGTTTATATTTATTTCGAATG
Source organism: bacterium (assembly GCA_021798015.1). Classification (GTDB taxonomy): domain Bacteria; phylum SZUA-79; class SZUA-79; order Acidulodesulfobacterales; family Acidulodesulfobacteraceae; genus Acidulodesulfobacterium. Next base: position 7,856 of record JAJZYP010000039.1, on the reverse strand, counting down.
TCTATAAGGGGGTTAAGGTAAACATAAGGGTTGCATTTTTACCTATTTCTTCAAAATTAGACAGGGAATTAGCCCTTTTTGAGGCTGTCCTGAGAATCCATGGACTTAATAAAGCGTTTGATTTGGGATACATCGGCTTTTCGGATAATAAAGCCGATGTATTAAGGAAATCATATACATATCCTAACGGTTTTATTATTGCGACAGGTCCTACAGGTTCCGGTAAAACCACAACATTTTACGCAATGCTAAAACTTTTGGCTCAAAAGAAAAGGTCGATTATTACAATAGAAGACCCTGTCGAAATCGAACTTAAGGAACCTAATATAACCCAGATGAATATATCAGACGATTTTGGTTATGCCGAAGCTATTCGTATTATGTTAAGAAGTGAGCCACATACAATGATGATTGGTGAAATAAGGGATGACATAACGGCAAAACATGCGTTAATTGCGGCAGAAACAGGGCATCTCGTTCTTACTACCCTTCATACAAATTCTTCACTCTCGGTGTTTAGCAGGCTTAAATCTTTAAATGTTGATTTGACGCATTTTTTTTCGCTTTTAAGAATAGTAACCGCTCAAAGGCTATATAGTCCCCTTTGTCCAACCTGCAAAAAAAGGGTTTCGGTGGATATGTTGCCTTCTTTATACAGACATTCATTAGAGGAAAATTTAAAATTTACTTTTAATATGTTGTCTGGAGTGGATTACCAAACAAAGGAAAGAGTTGCTCATTTTGCAAGTTCCGAAGAAATTACGGGATTTAATTCCGTGTGTGTAAGGGGTGAAAAATATTGCGATGACTGTGGAGGGACAGGCTACATTAAAAGAAAGCCTATGATTGAAATTGTGGAGTTTAACGATGCCGTGAAGGAAGAGATATACAATGATTTAACCATATTGTCAAATAATTCTAAATTAGAGCAAATTTTAATTAATTTATCAAATTTCGAGCCTTTAAAGATTCAGGCTTTTCAATCGTTAGTTAACGGTGAAATCGACCCGATAACATATTTTAATTTATCAAGGTAATTACATATGGTAAGAAATTTTTTAGTCAGGTATTGTACTCCTGAAGGTAATAGTTTAATAAAAAACATTCAAGGGGAAGGGGTGCGTGAAATAAAGGAAAGGCTTATACTGGAAGGCTATATGCCGCTTCTTGTGGTACCCAATATATTTTTGGATATAATTCACCCGATGCAGAATGCAGGAATGAAAGATAAAGAACTTTCCGTATTTTTTATGGAACTTTACCAGCTTACGCAATCCACCGGTTCGGTTAGCAAGGCTTTTAGTTATATGAACAAAGAGGCTAAAAAGTGGGTGTATGACGGGAAACATAAGTTAACATACGGCTTTAGATGGCTTTACTATAATCATAGGCAGTCAAAATTAAAAAACAGCAAAAAACTCATTAAATGCTCCGTACTCATGCTGGACAAAGGACAAACGCTTAGAGAAATTTTTGCGTTAAACCATTTCGAAGAAATCGTCCTGTCGCTAGTCGATTTGGCGGCTTCAACCGGCGATTATCCGCAGATTTTTTTAAAAATTTCAGAGTTTTTCGATACGAAGGGTAGTTATAAAAAAAGAATTGCAGGGGCAATAGCTTATCCCGCGTTTCTTTTATTTTTATTATTTTTATCGTTTCTGGTTTTTTTATATTACATAATCCCGACATTTGCCTCATTTTTCAGTCAATTTCCGCAAATACCGGTATCCACGAAAGATACATTGAATCTGTTTATTTATGTAAAAAGCATATTTATGTACTGCGCGTTGTTTTCTGGAATAGCCCTAATTTCGCTGGCGTCGAATTTATTTGGAGTAAAAGCAAGATTAATGTCTTTTATTATGAATATTCCTCAAGTAAGAAATATTTTTAATTATAACTATCTTGATTGGTTTTTTTACCAATTTTCTATTATGATTTCATCAGGACTCACAATAACCGCTATATTAAACTACTTCAGAAAAAATAGCAGAGACCTTTATTTTAAACATAAATTAGATATAACGTATGCTAATTTAATGGATGGTTTTACTTTACACAAGTCGCTTGATAATGCCGATTTTTTAAATGAAGACATTGTTGAGGCGATAGAATATGCGGAAATTGGAGGATTTTTGCCTGATACGATAATGAGATTATCAAAAGAATTTAAAGAAAAATCAAATATTTCCGTGAAGTTATTTACCAAAGGATTATTCTTTTTAGCTATGGTTTCGGTGGTAGCCTTTTTACTCTTAATGTTTTTTACATTATTTTTACCGCTTATTCAAGGAATGGTCAGTTTGCCCGGAAGTTATTGACAATGGCGGATAATTTTATAAGTCATTGCTATAATGTTGAGCGACGCTTGCCTTCGTTGAATATAACTATTATAAAAAATAAATAATTCATGGAGGAAATTAAGTATGGATGCTAAATTTAAAAATTTTAACGAGTTATCGGTTTCAAACGATGGCGGTTTTACCTTAATGGAGATTATAGTGGCAATGATTGTGGTTGGCATATTGTCTGCCGGTGGATTGATGGTTTATAACGGACTTATTGGGTCATCTAATGTTACGGCTGCCGTTCAGTCTATCTCAAAACTTGAATCGGCCGTAAATTCATATATGCAGGTAAACGGAGGAAGCATTATTCCGCCCTCGGGAGTATCTTTGCCTTATGCAATGCAGGAAGATAATTTACTCCCGGCTTCATGGACGGTAAACGGAAATAGCGTGATGCCGCCTAATCCAGGTTTTATTCAAAGTTATTTTATTAACACAAATGCAAACCCCGGACAGTATAATTATGTTATAGGCATAAGTGCCCCCCAGATGACTAACGCACAGGCGCTAAATATTTGTAATTCTTTGGAAAATTCTATATCGGGGGTTGATGTAAATGGAAATGCCGGTTTTAATATAGGTAACGGGCAAACCTGTTTAAGCGATCTGTTTGGTAACGATGCCGGTAATGCTAATAATTCTATTTTTCAAGGGAATTTAACATTTGCATTTAATTAATTTAATATTAATAAGGAAAAATATAATAATTATGAGGTATTTCCTATTTACGATTATATTGCTATTGGTTTTTTCATTTCTTTTTTCTAAATTGTCATATGCTCTTAACAAAGGCGAGATTTACAATAAAGAAGCGCAAAATATTGTAAATACTTCAGACTTAATCATAAAGGCGGAGCATGCGTATTCGCAAAATATAGGAGGATTTACCGGTTTATCCAATCTTGAACGGGAGGATCCCCCTTATTTAAGCCCTTTAACAATTTATGACTATAATAATGATGAATGTGCCAAAAAGATATTATTGCGGAGTTATGTTTATATTTGCATTAGCCCTCAAACCGCCGAATTAAATGTTTTTATAGCGAATAATATTGCTTCTTTCAATATGGTGGTTCAGGAGATCAGCAAGGGTATTACGGGGGATGCTGGGCAAATATCTTATTATAATGGTTTGGCAAATATTTCTTTTAATCTGAACAATGACCCCCCTTCGTTTGCTTCTAATCCAAATAAAGCCTCAAAGGTTAGCTCCATAGTTACAAGCCCAAACGCAAACGGAGGAACGAGTTATATGAATGTAGGCAACGGGAGTGATAACAATATTATTACTCACATGATTTCGGTTGTTGCCGGTTTTTTCGCATCCGTTTTAAGTCTTTTTTAACTTACTTATAAGAGGGGAGGAAATTTTATGCAAATAAAAGCGAAGCTTTTATGGCGAAGCGGTCAAAATAACAAAAATAACAAAGGGTTTTCACTTATAGGAGTTATTATTTCTATGGTTGTTCTTGGCATAATGACTACCGCTGCAATACCGGTGCTTAAAGGAATGCTATTTGAAAATCAGGCAAATAATATCTCCATTTTGGCGAACACTTTAATAAATGCGGAAAGCACTTATGTGAACAATAATAATCGGTTTAGCAGTATCATGGGACTTCAAACGGCAGGTTATTTGGCTCAAGGTCTGGATATAAACGCCGCGGAGAATAATCCGTCCGAGGATTGCATATATGGAAGCATAATGGCAAAGAACGATACTAAAATATGTCTTGGTGTTAATGATGACTCTCAAAACGGAATTTCTCGGGAAATAAGTTATACTCTGGCGATAATGCCGGTGTCAAGCACCCCGTCAACCAATTATTATAATTATTATACCGAAATCAAGCATAACATACCGGGAAGCTCGATTATTAACAAAGGCGGTAACGAAAGTCAGCGAAGTTCAATAGTTTATGTAGATCCTATAGCCGTTGGCAATTCTTCAGATGGAGCTTACAGTCAGTACATAGGAAAAAGTTTTTATATAACCGGAGCAATTTGCTATGTTACCGAAACTGCTTATCATAATGTTGGAAGGTTTGGAATAACAGATAATTACACATGGTATAGAGACGGACTGCAGTTATATTTTATAGTCGAGGCTATAACTGGGAACAGCGCAGTCTTAAGTTATGCCAATAATCCTTCTTCCATGTGCAATTATAACTCAAACAGCACTAATGGTGCAGGTGATTCTTACTCTTATAATTCCTGGGTGGGGGGCGCGTTTCAAAGTCCGTATCTGCCGCAGGTATGGGGAACGGTAAAATATGCATATTGGGAAGGAGGCATGAGCTATGTTCCCGTCCAGCCCCCCGGATATGAAATCGAAATACCTGTGAGCTCTTTGCCGCATCTAATAAATTTAAATCAGTTAAATACGGTCAATTAATAATTTATAAATAAAAAAATAAATGATAATGCGAGTATAACCTAATATGATTAGAACCCTGATTTACATAGAAGAATATGAAATTTACCAGTACTTTGATGATGAAAAATCCCTTTTTTCAAATAATATTTCGGATAAAGAAGATAAAGAAAACAGTAATATCAAAGTTGCTGTAATATCCAAAAATATAAATTTTTCCGTAATTCCTCAAAAAAGCGGTAAATTAGTTAAAAAATCCAAATTTAATAATTATCTTAAGAGATATTATAAGAACGAATCTTATTTTGTGGTAGGCATCAATGCCGCTAAATTTGGAATTTATCATACGCTTACCAAAAATATCAAAAAATACTATTCATTAGGCGCCGTGGATTTTGTTATCCCTTACGACTGGTTGGTAATACGATTTTTAAATCAAAAATTGCGGGCAGATGGCGAGACCCCTTTATTATTTATCGAGGAAACCGAAAATATCTATAAAGTCATGGCAGTTTTAAACGAAGTTAATATATTTCCGGTAATTAGTTTTAAAGAGGATATGTTTAATGAAAATTTAAATTTTTTACAAACAAAACTTAATTCTAAAGGGATTAAAATAGGTAAAATTTTCACTAACAGCAATAATGAAAGATTAAGTAGTTTATTTTCCGATGCGAGAGTTATTAAGTTTAATATAAAGGAGTTTTTTGATTTTTTTGAAACACAAGAAAAGCATGCCCCGCATTTTGAAAATTTGGATGTTAAATTTAGGAAATTGGAGATTAAGAAAAACAGGTTAAACAATATGTACATTACGGCGCTATCCCTTTGCATTATCATAATGCAATTCGGGATTATATTTTTAAATAACAATATATATGTTGAAAGGAAAAAGATAAATTTTTTGAATAATAATATTACAAATCTTTCCGAAAAAATTGAAAAAAATGAGCAAAAACTTGACTTTAATAAACATTTTATATCCCCTCATATTATTCATTATTTAAAACGGCTGATATTAATATTTCCCAAAGATGCAAAAATTAAAAATCTTCTTATAACAAAAGCAAAAAATCATTATCTGCTTTACGGCAAGGGTTTTATTGAAGGAGGGTATAAGAAATTTGTCAAAGATTATAATTTATTGCTTAACGACAATAAGCCGCAAGCGGCTTTAAATCGTACATCGCCCGTTAAAATGCTTCATATTTCATATAAGATAGGTAAATTTAATAAACCGCGCTTTAATTTTTACGGAAGGTTGAGGTGAAAAATTTTAAAAACGAAAAGCCGTTAATAATATTTCTTTTATTTTTAATAATAATTTACCCTTTTTCTTTTATACTTTTACCGAATATTCATAAATATTACCGGTTAAATACAATTTGTGCCGCCAAAACCGATATGGCAAAATTGCTAAAAATTAGACTGATTAATACAGGCAAGATAAAACTTATAAAATTCAGGGCAGGGTATCACAGGTCTTCGACCGTTCTTTTAACTATATTATCTTATATAAATTATCTAAGAAGAAGCGGATGGAATATTAAGGTTAAAATTCTGCATAATAAAGGAATTAAACATATAAATTTTAGCAAGAATGTAATAGAAAATGCACCGAGATTCAAGCCGAGGTCCGGTCATTTAAATTTTCATGTCGATAATAATTATAATCAAAAAAAACAGGGTAAAATAACGCAATCTTTAAGGTCTAAAAGAATAACCATTACCTTAAATAAAGTTTCAAATATTGGCATAGTATTTTCATTAATAAGAACATTTAAAGCATTTCCGTTAGAGATTAAAAAAGTATCCATAAAAAATACAAAAAACGCAAATAAAAATATTAATATTGTTATAAACTTAAAGTTAATTAGCTTAAGAGGGTTTTATAAATAATTATGGACAAGAATATTGTAAAATCTTTTACAAAAACTATAATAAAATGGCTTATGACGGGAATGCTTGGAATAATAGTGATTTTTTTATTTATAGTTATTTTAAATACTATTAAAAATAAATATAGATCAAAGCAGGGTTTTAAAAGTAAAAACATTACCGTTCTTCACCCAGTATCTGCATCCCGTTCTATTAATTTACCTAATTCATTAATGTCTGGGAAATCCAAAAGAAAAACCGCAAAATTAAAAGATATTTTTAATCTTCCCGACAAAAATGACGATAAATTCAACTCGCCGTTTTTAATGAAGTCTATAAATACTTCCAAGAATATAAATTACGTTAATCATGGAAGGAATTTGCCTAATTTTCTAAAAAATATAAAATTTAAGCGATTTCCGAACAAAAAGACATTTAGGTTGTCTGTAATATTTATAACCAATAAAATTGCATTAATTAAAATTAATGGGGGAAAATATTATGTTCATTCAGGAGAAAATATAAAAGGCGTATTTATTTTAAAGGTTAATTTATCAGGTATAAGCTATTCACGAAACGGAAAAATAAAAATAAAACATTTAGGTATTAGTTAGGTTTAGATTAGCGGATATTTGATTTTTAAACAAATTTGAAAAAAATTATTCTAATGATATAATAATGAAGGAGATTAAGCGGAACCTGTAAAAAGAGAAACAGAAATTATGGAAACAAGCTGGTCAATTTCGCCCGAAAAATATTTTGATACAAAATTTGAATATCAAGAAAGATTTTCTAATGAAAAATTTCACGGTATTCAAATTCAAATAAACGTCTTATCAGAGCAGAACAAATCCGAACATATAGGCTTGGAAAGGAGAATAGGCCGAAATTTTCAAATATCGATGGAGGTTCAAGGATTAATTGTTGCCATTCTGGGATTATTGGTAACCCTGCACTTTGTTCATTAATGATGCACTTCATTTTTTAACATAATCGCAGGTATGATGCCAAAAAGACTTATTACACCAGCCATGATAAATACATCGTCATAAGATTGAACCGTTGCAAACATTTGAACAACGCTATTTATTACCCCAAGGGCGGGGTCAATCCTTGCCGAGTTTGCCAGCACTCCGATATTTGTTTTAAATAATCCGTTAGAATTAAAATATGATTTTGCTTTAAGAAATGCCAAATTTTTATCGTTAATTTTATCACTATACCTCGTAAGATAATAAACCTGTTTCGTAACA
>JAJZYP010000167.1 GCA_021798015.1 bacterium | reverse complement strand
ATCATCCGCCTGTTTATCATCCGGTTCCTCCGGTAAGGCGGTATCATCCGCCTGTTTATCATCCGGTTCCTCCGGTAAGGCGGTATCATCCGCCTGTTTATCATCCTCCGGTACATCCGGTTTATCGGAATACAAAAAAGAAAAAGAATGGTAAATAAAAATGATATAAGCAGTGCGTAAGATAATATCAAATACTATAATAAAATTTAAGAATTGAAAATTAAAGGCTGACGCAGAATCTTAAACGCTACGCTAAATAAAATATAAAAATTTAATAACAGCTATGATAAATTTTAAAAATAAAAAGGTATTGTTATATATCATAATTATTTCGCTGTTTGGCGGTTTAATTACGGGATTGATTATTCTATCCATTAAATTAATTAAGGATATAAATAAGAAAAGGAGGGGGTCATGAAGAGAATTAATTTAGGTCAAGCAATTAAACTATCATCATTGGTTTTACTTTCTTTTGCGGTTATTATTTCTTTTGCCGGTTGTGCAACAATAGTGGGGAAAAGTGCACCTGCTCGTGTAAGTATTAATAGTTTTCCCGAGCATGCGAAAGTTAAGATTATAAATTCGGAAGGCAAACTGGTATATAAAGGCACAACACCGACAGTTGTTTCATTAAAAAAATATAACGGTTATTTTAGCGGTCAAACCTATACGATGACTTTTTCTAAAAACGGCTATCTTAAATATGTTGATACCGACGGAATGAAAGTAAACGGCTGGTCATGGTATATTGAAGGCAATTTAGTATTTGGTGATGTGATTGGATGGTTTGTTGTTGATCCGCTTACCGGAGCTATGTGGAACGTAGATCACCATCATATAAGTGCTACTCTGACCAGTACTCAACTAAAATGAGGTATATTATCAAACAAACAGCTGAGATAAAATTCCAATTTGCCGATAGAAACTGTTAAAACAGCTTGGAAGTTATATATAAATACAGGATTACCGCCTACATCGATTTTTATTATAATATGAAGCCCAAATCCTGACTTAAAAAATTATATTCTTCTTTTTTTGCGCCTAAGGCGCAATTTTTTAAAATTAAATTAATATTCAGGAGTAGCACCCCAAAACTTTCTATCCTAAAGTCCTAATCAAGGTTAAAATATTGTAAAAAGTTATTTTTTACAATATTTTAAATAAGCCCCTCCCGTTAATTTAAAATATGCTTGAATGTTTTTTTAAAAAATATAAATCGTTCTATGCAAAATTAAGTATTTTTTGTCTTATATCTAAAAATAAGTTAAACTTTGAAATATCGACACAGAGCTTTAATATTTGATTTTTAGAATGGCTGACCACTTTACCCGCTATATTTATAATCTTCCATCTAAAAGTGCTTATGGTATGATTCATCATAGAGGGAGCGAATAGTTTTTTAAAGCCGAGAAATAGATTGTATGCTATTATCCCTATCCTAAAGAATACGGCATTGGCAAGAAACTCCCCGCAGGGCATCTTTTCTAATCCGAAGCCCGCCTTAACCTCTTTATTGAGGTTTTCCGCCTGTCCTCTTTTGTTGTGAAACTCTAAAACACAGGCAGCGCTCATGTCTTCTATATTGGAGGCTACTGCATGGTAAAAGATTTCTTCTTCGAATAAATCAGGCTGCCTGTATTCTCTTTTCACGATAAGCCTGAATGCTGATTTTGTTTTGTCCATTGAATGAACGGTTTCTCCTATTTCATAATCGTTATGTTTAATCCAATGTTTAATTGATTTAATAGCCTGTTTAACGGATTTATCCTTTCTTGCCGTTATAGCCCATTTAACATTATCTTCTTCTAATATATTTATTAAAGAAGATTGATATGAGGCGCTGTCCGCCCTAACCCTTTCATATTTTTTACCGGCGGGAAGAGATTTTTTGCATTCAAGATAAAATTCTAAATTATCATCCGCGGGAGATATATTACCATCCCTGAAATCATCATTAATGCAAATGTCGTTTTCGGCTATAAAGCCGAGCATAGGCATATAACCCTTGTTTTTGTTATAGGTGTATAGGGCATCTCTTTTTTCCGATATTATCTCGGTTGCGTCTATTGTCCAGAGTATATCCGCCCGTATCTTCTTTTTCCATTATTGTTTTGTTTATTTCGTTTCTTAGCCGCTTTAATCCAAGCAGTCCGTTTTTGCCCGTTCTTCTAAGCCAGTTGCCTATAGCCGTGGGATCCGGAATAGTTTTAATGCCCGTTATATCAAACAGGGCTTTTTCTGTCTTTAACTCCCTTATATCGTCTAAACTCCTTCCGCCTGATGTTAAGAGAAGGCATAAAGAGTTTACGAATGCCGAAGGCTTAAAGCCCCTGAAGCTTTTGGAGGAGGAAGATATTTATCCGTAAGTTCGCTAAGTCCTAAAGCATTATAAAATCCTACCATTAAAGATAATCCGGATCTTGATGATAATCTTTCGTTCGTCATTTCAAAGTTGAACGGAAACAGTTTTTGTTGTATCATTGTTAATACCTCTTTTGTTTTTTTGTTTAACCTTTCTGGTGATCGGTTTTGTGGTATATTATATCACGCAAACATAGAAAACATAAGAGGTTTTTTGTTATTTTTTTATATATTAGGTAGTTCTAAGTCGGGATTTGGGTACGGCGTTTACGGTATTCCATTAATATGGTAGGCGGAACAGGGTTCGAACCTGTGACCCCCGGCTTGTAAAGCCGATGCTCTAACCTACTGAGCTATCCGCCCATAAAAACACGGAAACAAAGTGAACCTAAAAGTTTTAAATTGGTTAAAAAATAACTGCCCCCGCCTTTAATAAATTTTAAAAACGGGGGCGGAGCGCTAAAATTTATTGCGA
>JAJZYP010000166.1 GCA_021798015.1 bacterium | reverse complement strand
TCTTACGGACGCGGGAAAAGGAGTTTTAAAATGATAGAAGAATTAAAAGGTCGCAATCCCTTATAAATCAGGGAAATATTCTTACATTACCCTTTGTAAGTTGTTGAAATAATTAACCTATTTGAATCGTTTTTCGTAATGTCCGAGTTATCCACAGGTTATCAACAGTTTCTATATGTCAAATAACGGTTTTTTTTAACTTTAAAGTTAGTATATATAATCGTTTCCGTAATGTCAAGGGTTTTTGTTACAAAAACAGATAACGGAAAGCGTTGATAATGCTATATCTTTTGTAATGTGTTGAAATTATTAATATTTTTAGCCGTTCTATTATACTTAAAACTATTGTCAAATAATTTTAAGTTCTTTTTTTATTTCTTCTTTAATGTTAATTAAGTTGTCAGGTTTTATAATACTGCAGTTTAACAATCTTGCTCGTTTTGATAGAGATTCTTTTATTTCGCCTGGATGGTCTTTTTTGTCTATTATGTTATCAGAGGCGGTGCTTGCAAGAAAACTTCTGGTGGTTAAACGTCCAAGGTCTGCTTGCAGGGCGGAAATTTTATAGAGAATATCGGTTTCGGAGTCGTGTGCTTGATTGAGCGATTTACATTCTACCATATAAAGATTATTGTTATATGTGAAAAGGACGTCGAACTCGTTTTCCGCTTCCATGCCCGTAGATAGATTTCTTACTCTTACGTTTATTCCTAAATCGTTAAATATCCCCTGCTCCTTTAATTCGTTTAATTCGTTAAAACAAAAACGCTCAAGCCAGCCGCCGGTTAAAAACTCGAAATGGTGTTTTTTGATTTCACCTTTTATTTGAACTTCTATGCTTTTATTATCGTCTATTGTATGATGAACGGAAATCGGCTCGGTTAATTCGACGGAAATATTAACTCTCGGATTCTTATAATCTTTAAATATATGGGTTACGGAAAAATGTTTAAGATAATGGAAATTGAATAATTCTTTGATAAGTTTTAAGACGGATTCGACGTTGTCGGCTTTAAAAATGCATTTAATATCTATGATATGCTGTTTATTTTTATTAAATGGAATCTGCAAAATTTTTAATTCATGAAACAACGAAGATAAAAAATTATTTAAACTATCATAATTTTGCATTATGAATTTAGATATTTCTTTAGTATCTATTGCAAGTTTAAACGGTGGATAAGATTCGTTAAATCCGTCATTAAAAATACTATCGTCTTTTGAGACTATACCTATACCGTTTGAAGCAAAATATTGGGATATGTTTAATCTTCTGTCTATACTTACGGACGGTTCGCATTTATCCGTGCCGTAACAGTTTTCGGTTAAATCGACTATTTTGTTGGTACCTATAGGAATATAGTCAATTTTATATTTTTTGGCGGGAAGATTTTTGGTTAATTTAACGGCGTTATATAAACCCAAGGCCATAATTTTGGTACCGCCGGTAATGTTTGCGATAACTTCGTCAAACTTTTCGCCGGATCTGTTTTTAATATCCTTAAACCATTCTTCTATTTTCCCCTCTACGTCGGCTGGGGATTCGGGATTAACGCTTATTATCCATAAATTGCCTTTTTCTTCGGAATATATAGAATTCGGCGATTTGGATATTTTCTTTAAACCGCTAAGAATGAATTCTATCTTAGGTTTCATTCTCTCGGTAGCAACCATAAGTAATGCATCTGGCTTATAATAATCTATGCATAATACATTTGGAATCGTTTGGTCGCTGATTAAGGAGATTAGAAGGTTCATAATATTTTAAATTATATTACATTTTACCCAGCCTAAAGGGTATTTGTTTGATTTAAGAATCCATAGCGTAGTTTGCCTATCGGATAAGCTATAACTAGATTTATTTTTAATTTTAATTTTTCTATAACCCTCCATGGTTACTTCGAATGCCCCTGAATGGTTGCCTATCTTCATTAAAAATGCGTTTTTATTAATTTTAATTTCGTCTTTATTTTTTTCAAATAAGCTAATAATATCATTATTAAAAACATTAGGAAATGTCTGAGATTCAAAATTATAACAACTTTCGCCGTAATGATAGTTCATAGCTTCTCTGATTGTATTGATATTTATATTATCTGGATTTGAGCCGTCGTTAATTACAGTAATAGTACCTATAAATTTCCTCTCTCTTAAAGCTAACTCCATTAACACCGGAACGCCTTTTCCTTCAGATAAATCTTTTCCTGATTTCACGTTGACGACCCTGTCGACGAAAGAATCCCTTTTTTCGTCAGATTCAGGCATAAAATCGGATATTTTAATTAATCTGAACGGATCGTCGGAACTATTTTTTTCTCTAATATTTAATATGCTTTTTTCAACTTCTTTAGAATTTGATTTATCGACAAAATTATCGGCTTTCTTTCCGTTTCTAATTTTATAATTTAAAACGGCGGTTCTAATCGAACCTTTTATGGAACTTCCCGGTATATATATATTTTTTTTGAAACTATCCTGAATAAACGACCTTATTTCTAAACGATTGATTTCGTTTTTTTAACGCCCATCTCAATATTTTTTTTGTATATTTCAAAAACATTTTTTGAAACCTGCATCTTCCAATCAATCATTTCATCGTTAAAATTATTATAAATATATTCGTTGATTTTAAGAAAATCATTTAAATTGCTAATTTTTAAAAGCTCGTCGTATTTACCGGAATTAATTATATAATCAATAAACTTATCTCTGTTAATAAAATAAAAAAAATATTTTTTATCTCCGCTATCTTTTATGACGTAATCTACCGGCACGTAATCTTCTCCGGTACCTATATGTATAGGCGTTATTGTAGTCAATTCTACTTTGTATATTTCTATAGTTTTTTT
>JAJZYP010000165.1 GCA_021798015.1 bacterium | reverse complement strand
TTATGTCGCAGGTCCAAGCCATGTTTTGCCTACGGGCGGCACGGCAAGATTTTTCTCCCCTTTAGATACGGTATCTTTTCTTAAAAGAACAAGCGTTATTTCGTCAAGCCCCGATTTTTTATCGAAAAGCGCAGGCGATGTCAAATTCTTTTCCGATATCGAAGGACTAAGCGCCCATGGCGAATCGGTAAGTTTTCGCGTTAAAAAAACAAAAAATAATAAAAATTAATATGCCTTCGTTGAAAATAGAAAATTTTATTAAAAACAGCATTTTGGAACTTAGCGCTTACAAAGTAAACGGGGTTGAACCGCGCGGGGCATTAAAACTTGACGCGAACGAATCCAATTATACTTTAAGCAAAAAGATAAAGCAAAGATACGCAAATTTTATAAAAGATACGCTTATAAATCTTTATCCCGATTCAAGTTCGGGAAACCTTATCAAATTACTCGAAGCATTTTATAATACGGCGGCTAAAAATTTTATTTTCGGCAACGGTTCGGACGAACTTATCTCGATTATCCTGCTCAGCCTTAAAAAAGATGTTGTCGTGAACATTCCAACCCCGTCTTTTTCAATGTATGACATCATAGCAAGATATAATGATTTAAAGATTAATCATATAAAACTTGACGAAAAATGCTTCGACCTGCCCAAAAATGCGGGTATTAATCAAAACAGCGCCAATAATATATATTTTTTCAGTTATCCTAATAATCCTACCGGAAATCACTTTTCCCGCGATATTATAAAAGGTCTTTTGGAAAACAAAAATAATATTGTCGTGGTAGATGAGGCTTATATATATTTTTCAAACAAGGAATCTTTTATAAAATATATACCGGAATACGATAACTTAATCGTTTTAAGGACCTTTTCCAAAATAGGGCTTGCGGGATTAAGGTTCGGAATGCTTTTTTCCGGCGGCAAGCTTATAAATGAATTTAATAAAATAAAATTACCTTTTAATGTTAATTCTTTAACATTAAGTTCTATCGAATTTTTTTTAGATAATTTTAGCGAATTCGAAAAAAATATAAAGAAGACGATAAATCAAAGGGAGAAATTATATTCGGCATTAAAGAAAGTAGGTTTTATCGAGGCTTACCCATCCGATGCCAATTTTATTTTGATAAGACTTAAAGATAATAAAATAAAAACCAGATTTAACCGGTTTCTTAAAGATAATAAAATAATCATAAGAAGTTTTACCGGCGGCATGGAGTTATTTTACAGGATAACCGTCGGCACGCCTGCCGAGAATAAAAAGCTAATCGATTATCTTAAGGGTTTTTAAGAGCGTATTCATATTCCGAAACAATCCTTTTTACCCTTCGGATAGTAGCCGTTTCATTTATATTCAAATTTTTTTATTAATGGTGTATAATTTTTATATCATAAATAAATGGAAAAATCTAAAGTGGAAAACAAGAATACTAAGGTTAAAAAAGAGCGTCTAAAAGAGCGCAAAGGTAATTTTCCGAGAAAAACGACGGAAACCGATATAAAACTTTCATTAAATCTTGACGGGAAAGGCATCTATGACATAGACACGGGCGTTCCGTTTTTTAACCATATGCTTGAGCAATTTTCGAAACATTCCCGTTTCGATATGACCATTAAGGCAAAGGGAGATATAGAGGTCGATCTCCATCACCTTATAGAAGATACGGGCATCGTTATAGGCGGCGCATTAAAAGAGTTATCCGGTGATAAAAAGGGCATCCAGAGGTTTGGCAGCGCTTTTGTCCCAATGGACGAGGCATTGGTTCACACGGTTGTAGATTTTTCGGGAAGGTCGTTTTTTGTGTATAAGGATAACAGCGAAATGGCGGGCTATGTTCATTTGATAAAATCCCTTGAAGAACTTTCCGATAAATATAGTGATTTTGATAAAGAAGGCGCAAGAGAAGTCCTTATTGATAAATTTTTCTATATTTATTCGAATATTTTTTTTGAAGCGTTGTGCAAAAACACCCTTATAAATTTACATATTAATGTTGTATATGGCTCCAATACGCATCATATGGTCGAGGCAATATTTAAATCTACAGGGATAGCCATATCTAACGCCCTTAAAGTTACGGGTAATTATGGAATACCGTCCACGAAGGGCAGTATTTGATTTACAAATTTATTTGTTTTTTTAATATATATTATATATATAGAAATGAAAAGGCTATTTTATTGCGGAAGAAAGGCATTTTTTGTTTCGTTTTTTTTACTTATATTTAATTTGCTTATAGTCTTTAAAAGTGCTTATGCTTATGGCGGCAATATAACTAAAATTACCGGGGTTTCCGTTAACCGTGAGAACGGGGTTATCGATATTTACACTATCGGCAGTCCATTTTATAAGGGGTATTTATTCAAGAAGGGGCCTAAAAATTTTTTCGTATTGGCTTTCGGACATTCGATTTTGTACGGAGCAGGAAAAAAGTTAGCCAAGCCTTTTAAGAATATATTTTCGGTATCATATTCTCAATTTAGCACAAGCCCTAAATATGTCGTTCACATAGTTACCAGACAAAATGTAATGGCAAAGCCTCAAGTAAAGACAGTAAATCTTGGTAATAATCGTTATAAGGTAATTATATATATTTCGGTGCCTGCAAAAAAGCTATTTGTTCCTGTCAGGCATGTCAAGTTTAATGTTTTTATAGACGCGGGCCACGGCGGGGACGACCCGGGTGGGATCGGACCTATGGGTCTTCCCGAAAGTTTTGTAAACCTAAGCATTGCATTAAAATTAAGAAAAATTTTGGAAGCTAAGGGAATAAAAGTAGAAATAGACAGGACTTCCAATACAAATGTCAGCTTGCAGCAAAGGGCGGCGGAGGCAAATAGAAGCGGGGCAAATTTAT
>JAJZYP010000164.1 GCA_021798015.1 bacterium | reverse complement strand
GCAGGGCTCCAATAACGGCACTCCAGCCTATGCCGATATTGTAAGGTTTTTTTATTATCAGAAAAAGCGTGAATAAAAATATTATAACAGACGTTACTATTAAATAACCGTAAAAGTGCATAAACTAATAAACCCCTTATATTTTTATTTTTGCGAAATTAAGCAAAAGCAATATGAATAATCGTAATAATTATACAATATTTTTGCAATATTATGCTCATTTTATTATGCTTATTTTGTATCTATAAATTATAGTATAATTTCAAGAATTTAAGAATAAAAATAAACCAAAAAATAAATTAAAAACCAGCCGGTTAATTTTTTTTAAAACACGGTTGAGCGTCTGTGCGGCCTCATTTTAATATTCCGGCAAAGTTTTATGTTAGTTAAATTTTAAAACCGAACTCTCTTTTTTGTGCTATATTTATTATCAGGCAAAGTTTTATTGACTTTTTTGAAATAAAGAGGGTATAATTAATATTGCAATAAATAGAATAAAGAATAAACCATTCTACTAATTACGCAATATCATTTTTCGGGACGTGGCGCAGCTCGGTAGCGCACCTGCATGGGGTGCAGGGGGTCGCAGGTTCAAATCCTGTCGTCCCGACCATTAAAAAATATCAAATAGAAGATCTAAGAGTTAAAAGATTTACTTAGTTATTTCGGAATTAAATTTTAAGTTAACAAAATTTCACTCGGAATCGGAATAACCGCGGATAATTTCTTGGGCGGTTAAATCGTATTTGTTGTGGACGGATTCGACGTTTCCGTTGCCTTCATATTCTTCTATCTTTGCATATACGGCGATTTTATAAAAAGCCGCAAACATAGACAGGTAAAAACCTCTCCATCCGTCTAAGTAGCCTTTTCTGCTTATGTATTTATTAAAAAAAGTTTTTGCGGCTATAAATAAAACATATGGTTTACTGCGGCGCTTTCTCAGAGGTTTATTGTTTTCGTCAAGTTCGCCGACCTGAGACGCTTCTATAGACGTATAGCGGTTAAGTTTTTCCAGAAACGATGCGATACAGTCCGATTCAAAATGCACTATACCCGTTTTTATATCTTTATAGCTAAGGTCGATTATTACGGCATCGTCCGCAGGAACCAAAAACCTGTGAATCCTTGGGCGTATGCTTAGTTTGCTTTTTTTAAAGAAACGCAATTGTAAATTTTCAGGTCCGTATCCTGCGTGCTTAATTAATTCTCCGAATAAATAGTTCAGCCTTGGCATGCGGACTGCGTCGCATCTATTTTCTGAGGCTATTTTAATCAAAATTAAACTGAGTTCTTTCGGTATCAATTCATCGGCATCGACTAACAAAACCCACTCGTTTTGGGTCATGTCAAGCGCAAACTGTCTTGCAGGTTCTGAATAACCTACTCTTTCAAAATAAAATATATTTTCAGTATATTTTTTTGCTATTTCTACCGTCGCATCGTCGCTATGCATATCGACTATTACGACGTCGTTTGCCCACTCCACCGTCTTAAGGCATTTCTCGATATTTTTTTCTTCGTTTAAGGTATTTATTATTACCGATATTTTTTGTTTTTCCTTTATCATAAATGGCCTCTATCGTATTATATTAATAAAAAATTTTTTTAATATAGTCAAAAATTGGATTTAATGAAGGCTTTGCGTAAATCAGAGGCTTGCAGTATGTATTTTGCTCGTTTTCAAAAGAAATAGACAGAACTTCAGGGTTAAAATTACTCGGCCGCGTCTGAAAATATCCAACGGGAATACAGCCTGCATGCCAAGCTTCGGGAACTTTTTCTGTTTCATAGCCGTAACCGAGCGAATTTTCGGAGCAAAAACAATATTTATATTGTTTTAACAATTCAAGTTTGCTTCCTTCCCATTTTTGTCCGGCATAACCGTAAATATCGACCGGTTTAACTTTTTTTAAATTTTCTATGACGTTATTTCTTGGAAATCTCAAATGTCCCGCCATTACGCAAACTGCGTCTTTCCTGCCGCCGTTATCATCATGCAAAGGATTTGCAAGTTTTTCTGGAGACAGAGGTTCGCCGAATCTGGAATAATATTTTTCCGGCATGAAAAATTCTTCGTATTTTATAAAGTTGTACCAGTAAGGAAATTGACATCCCCCAGGATCTACTATTTCGGGCCAGGAAGTCAATCTGTGGATATTGTGTTTTATTAATAACTGCCCAAACCAATTCCAATATATAGAATCGAGATTTTCATGGGAAACGGCTAAAATCTTTTTATTCTTAGGTATCCCGAAGATTAAATTAAAATTATTTTTATCGTTATCGGTCGATTTTATCCAGCGGTTTAATGTTTTTAATATAAATTTGCGTCTTGAGAAATTATAAAGTAAAATAAGGTCTGCTTCTTTTATGCCGCTTATTTCGACTTCTTCGTTTAAAGCCTTTTCTATTATTTTTAATAAAAATAATTCGTTTTTATCTTTAATAATTTTCCAGCAGTTCTTTATATTTATTTTTATCATCTTGAGCTATTTTAATTTAATTATAAATCGATATTAATTTTATAAACCATTATATATTATATAGGGTTATAAGCTGTTTTTTGTTTAAGATTAAAAACGCGAAAGATTTATAAATTTTATTTTTAAATTATAGACCATTTTTAAGCGAAAATAAACTTAAAAAATAATAATCGGCTCTACTTAAAATTAACAAAATAAAAATTAATTTTTAATAAACATACAATAAAATACCTTTATTATTTTAAATATATGTTGTAAAATTTAATATAAATATAATTGTATATATTAAATATGAAGGAAAATAAAAATACGTCATAATTATTTTATTTTATAACAACATAACAAAATCAAAAAGCGCGGCGGGAGGAGGGTAAATTTATGAGCA
>JAJZYP010000001.1 GCA_021798015.1 bacterium | reverse complement strand
TAATTCTTTCCCCTACCCTGAGGACGGAATAATTATTAAGGTTGTTATATCGCTCTAATGTTCCAAGAGATATTCCGTATTTAGAGGCTATCCCCATAAGGGTATTGCCCGGCTCGATGGTGTAATATTCATTGGTACTAATTTGGTAATTATTATTGCTTTGAATAGATGAATTTGTTCCGGGAATAGTAATTCTTTCCCCTACCCTGAGGACGGAATAATTATTAAGGTTGTTATATCGCTCTAATGTTCCAAGAGATATTCCGTATTTAGAGGCTATCCCCATAAGGGTATTGCCCGGCTCGATGGTGTAATAAATGTTGTTTTTAGATCTTTTATAAGATATGTTAATAACCTGAGGTTCTTGATTAATATATTTTTTAATGTGCTTAAAATTTTTCATAAAAATTTTATATTTATCTGCTGGTATATTAAGCATAAATCCGGGATCATTCGGAGGGGTTGCGTTTCTTAATAGATCTTGATTCATATGCCACAGTTTATTTTCTGAAATGTCGGCGCATTTTGCAAGAGCATATAAGCTGACGGAAAAAGGAACATTTACCTGTTTAAATTTGATAGGTTTTTCATAGGTTATATTATGAAATCCAAAATTTTCAGGATCTTTCGCAATAATTGCGGCGGCAATTATCTTAGGTACATACCTCCTTGTTTGTCCAGGTAAAAGATATGGCCTATTTTGAGAGATTGTCCAAAAGTTTCCTCCCGGATATAGCGATAAAGCCCTTTCAATAGTTAATTCGCCGGAATTATAAGCCGCGGCGGCAAGATACCACGAACCAAACTTATCGAAAAGATCCTTTAAATATTTACCCGCGGCATACGTGGATTCGACAGGATTTCTTCTTTCATCAACCCACCAATTTATCGTTAAACCAAACAGCCTTCCTGTAGATGGGATAAACTGCCACATTCCGCTGGCTCCGGCGTAAGAATAAGCTGAAGGAGAAAAACCGCTTTCAATCATGGCAAGATATGCCAGGTCGTTTGGTAGTCCTAATTTATTAAAAATTTTTTTTATCATTGGAATGTATCTTTCCGATCTTGAAAGAGCGTATTTAAAAAACTTCCTCCCCGCGGTTTGATAATAATGTATATAATGGACAATTTCTTTATTTATTATCATCGGGAATATATGGGATAAATTTCTTTTGTAATTGCCCTTTGTTGCTAAAAGGCCGGATTTGACTAAATCAGTATTTATTGAGCGATTATTGGAATTTAAATTTACCGTTTTTTTATCAGATTTTATTGAAATGTGTTTAGAATTTTTTTTACTATTATTATTAAGTAATGTATTGATATTTTTCATTGACGATTTTAGCGTGCCGTCAGGAATAATATTGTTGGAAGCAGTGGATGAGTTAACTATAACCACACTTGCGGAATCTTTATGATTAGCCCTATTTTTTATTTTATTTTTATATTTAGATGTTTTAAATTTTATCTGAATAAAATTTTGGTTGTTAAGATTTGATGCAAAGACATGAGGAATTGTAGAAATAAAGAATGTAAAAATTAAAAAGATGCTCAAGCCGTAACCTTTTAATCTTTTCATCATAAGGCCTTTTTAAATATTCTTTTTCTTTTTATGGTTATAATATTTATTCATAATCGTTACTTATCTATTTTGCTAAAAAACAATTATAATGTGGTTAAATGCAAATGTCAAATTATTTAAGAAATTCTTGACAATTTCATATAAATTTGGTTAAGTATTTAATGTATGTATGTCCTTATAAGATTATTCTAAATCAGTTAATCTTGTTAAAAATAACTATTAATCAATTAACTTTAGAAGAGGTTAAAAATGCAAAAAAAGTATTTACTGGCGCCGGGTCCTACTCCTGTTCCGGAGCGCGCCTTAGCCGATATGGCGCTTCCTATTATACATCACAGGGCTCCCGAATATTCACTTATACTTCAGGAGGTTAGAGATAATTTAAAGTATTTATTTCAGACAAAGCAGGAGGTTTTAATATTTACGTCAAGCGGGACAGGGGCTATGGAAGGCTGCGTGTCAAATCTTCTTTCGGCGGGAGACCATGCGCTTGCGGTAAGAGGGGGAAAATTTGGAGAAAGATGGTTTGACATATGTAAAGCATATTCCGTTAATGTAAAAGCCATAGATGTGGAATGGGGACATACTGTTTCTCCGACGGACATAGAAAATGCTCTGAAAAATGACCCAGAAATAAAAGCGGTTTACATTCAAGCCTCGGAAACATCCACAGGCGTTTATCATCCCGTAAAAGAGATTGCCGATATTGTTAAAAAAAGGGAGAATACCATTCTTATAGTCGATGCTATCACAGCGCTTGGAGTTGTGAATATTCCGCAGGATGAGTGGGGCATAGATGTGATTGTTACGGGTTCTCAGAAAGCGCTTATGCTTCCCCCGGGACTTGCTTTCGCTTCCTTAAGCGATAAAGCATGGTCTTTTGTCGAGAAATCCACTCTTCCTAAGTACTATTTTAATTTTAAGAAAGAAAAAAAGTCGTTAGAAAAAAATCAAAATGCTTACACCCCTAATGTACAACTTATAATTGGATTAAGAGAGGTTTTAAGGGAGATTAAAGAGGAAGGGCTCGAAAAAGTCTTTAAAAGGCATGCAAGCCTTGCAAATGCCACAAGATTGGCGGTTCAGGCTTTGGGTTTAAAACTTTATACGGCGGATGAACCTTCAAATGCCCTTACGGCTGTTTGGGCGCCCGAGGGAATAGATGCGGGGAAGATAACAAAGCTTATAAGAGAAAAATACGGCATTACTATTGCGGGCGGTCAGGATGCCGTAAAAGGTAAGATATTTAGAATAGCGCATCTCGGGTATGCAGGATGCTTTGATGTAATAACGGCTATTTCCGCATTAGAGGCTGTTTTAAAAGAATTAGGCTATAAATTTGAACTTGGAAGCGGGCTTAAAGCGGCTCAAAAAGCCCTTTTCGGCGGGTAAATTATTAGAAAATTATTAAAATATAGATATTTAATTACATATGATTATAATTAGGAGGGGAGTAAATGTTTAAGGTTCTTGTTAGCGATAAGCTTTCAAAAGAAGGGGTGGATATCTTAACTAAAACAGGGAAGATTCAAGTTGATATTAAAACCGGCTTAGAACCTGAAGAGCTTAAAGCAATAATTCATGAATATCACGGTATAGTCATTAGAAGCGCAACCAAACTTACTAAGGATATAATAGAGGCTGCAAAGAACCTTAAAGTTATCGGGAGAGCGGGAAGCGGTCTCGATAATGTGGATAAAGCGGCAGCAACTGCGGCAGGCATAGTTGTCATGAATACACCCGGCGGGAATACAATAACCACCGCCGAACTTACATTTGGAATGTTACTCGCCATGTCGAGGCATATACCGCAATCATTTCTTTCGATAAAGGAAGGCAAATGGGAAAAGAGCAAGTTTCAGGGAACGGAAGTTTACGGTAAAACATTGGGTATAATCGGTATGGGAAATATTGGACAGGTGCTTTATAAAAGGGCAAAATGTTTTGGTATGAATGCTCTGGGATATGACCCTTTTTTGTCGAAAGATAAAGCCTTGGAACTTGAAATAAATCTCGTAAGCTTAGATGAAATATATGCAAAATCCGACTACATTAGCGTCCATACGCCATTAGTAAAAGAAACCAAAGGTATGATTAACAAAGAAACTATATCAAAAATGAAGGACGGGGTTAAACTTTTAAACATCGCGAGAGGAGGTATAATAAACGAAAACGATCTTTATGAGGCTTTAAAATCAGGAAAAGTTTCGTCATGCGCTCTTGATGTTTTTGAAATAGAACCGCCTGTTAATAATCCCCTTCTTACCCTTGATAATCTGATTGCCACCCCGCATCTCGGAGCATCTACAGAGGAGGCCCAGGTTAATGTTGCCGTAGCAATTTGCAATCAGATTGCAGATTACCTTATTAACGGAACCATAAAAAATGCGGTAAATGTTCCATCCGTTACAAAAGAAGAGACAGAGGTAATAGGTCCATATCTGAATTTAGGAGAAAAAATAGGTAAACTTTTGGGAAATATCATAACTGGCGGAATTAAATCCATTAAAATAGATTATAACGGGGTTGTCTCTTCCCACAATACTAATGTTATAACGCCAAATATCGTTAAAGGCGTTCTTTACCCATTACTTGGAGAAGAGATAAACTATGTTAACGCGATAGAAACCGCAAAAAAACGAGGTATATCCATTACTGAATCAAAATCGGAACAGGCGTTTGATTACACGAGCACTATTAGCATTTTTGTTACCACCGATATAAAAACATTCTCTATTTCGGGGGCAATTTTCGGCAAAAAAAATCCATGGATAGTTAAAATAGATGAATACTCAATCGAAGCCATCCCCGAGGGGCATATACTTGTCATATTTAATTTTGATAAACCAGGTGTTATATCCTCCATTGGAGGAGTTCTTGGGAGGCATAATGTTAATATCGCAAGGATGCATTTGGGAAGATATATGGATAAAGCGATTTCTATTTTACAATTAGACTCTCAAGTTGATAATGGTGTCATTGAAAAGCTTAAGTCTGAGCCAAATATAACCGATGCAAAATATTTAGAATTATAGTGAATAGAAAAAACACAATAATTTCTTCGCAACCCCCTCCGGGAACAAGGGATTTTTTACCTCTTGAAACCGAATTGATTAATAAGGCCGCCAATATCTTACTGGATGAATTTTATAGATGGGGTTATAAAAGGGTTATAACTCCCAGTATCGATTATCTGGATATATTTCTTTTAAGCTCTAAAGCCAATGAATTATTTAAAGTTGCAGATATAGGTTCTGGAGAGATGCTTTCTTTTAGAAGCGATTTTACTCCTCAAATCGGCAGACTTAGCTCGGTATTAAGAAATTCCAATATTTTGCCGTATAAGTTTTCGTACTTTGGGCCTGTCTTACGAAACTTTGATCCTATTTTTGGAAAGTCTCGCGAAATATGGCAGGTAGGGGCTGAGTTAATAGGTCCGGAAAGTCCTGAAAGCGACGCCGAACTTATTATTATGGGCATCGAATCCCTAAAAAAACTTAATATTGAGGATTTTAGCGTTGATATAGGAAATGTTGAATTTTTTAGAGGTATTGTTTCGGATATAGACGAACCTATCAGGAATAAAATCGAAGAATTTACTCTTAAAAAAGATTCTTCGGGTTTAAATACTTTTTTGGAAGATTTATCTTTACCTTCAAATAAAAAGGATATTATTAAAGAATTGCCCTTTATGTTTGGCGAAAAATCGGTAATAGAAAGGGCATGGAAAATGACGGATAATAAAAGGGCGATAAATGCTCTTGAAACTATGGAAAGGGTTATTTCATACATAAAATCATATAAACTTGAAAAATATATTACAATAGATTTAGGTGAAATTAGGGGTCTAAATTATTACACAGGAACTATTTTTGAATGTTTTATACCGCATGCAGGTTATGAAATTTTTGGGGGCGGCAGATATAATAACTTAATTGGAATGTTTGGAGAAAATTGCGCTGGAGCCGGTTTTGCCGTTAATCTTGATATACTTAGCAGATATGTGGATGGAGATAATTCTAAAAAAAGTGAGGATTATTTGGTTTTTAATAAAACGGATAATAAAAAAGCGGAAGCTGAAATAATTATGTTTTTGAGAAATAAGGATAAAAAATTGGAATCTAATTTTATGAATTATGATTATTTAGATGCTTTAAAATATGCGGAAGAGAATAATATTAAAAATATTATATATATAAAAAATAATGAAAATAAAACGCGGTTCAGCGGAACTCGATCGGAAGGAAAATACTCTATTCTCTTAAAACATATTTACAATGGTAAAGAAAATAGGTTTAAAACTATATCGGATTTTAAAAAATATTTTGAATGAAAAAATATTAACAAGGTTAATTAAAATTAATTTAATTTTTTAAATTTAAATAAAGAAATAAGGGATTTATGGGAAAGAAAAATATCATTGTTGTCGGTCTTCAATGGGGAGACGAGGGAAAAGGGAAAATAGTGGATTTATTGGCGAAAGATGCCGACATTATAGCCCGTTATCAGGGAGGGAATAATGCGGGACATACTGTTGTCAACGGAAACTTAAGCCTTGTATTTAGACTTGTTCCATCTGGAATACTTAACGAGGAGAAAATCTGTATTCTGGGTAACGGCGTAGTTGTTGATCCGATAGTGCTGTTTGAAGAATTAGATGCTTTAAAAAAGATAGGCGTCGTTATTAAAGATAGGTTTTTTATCTCTAATAAGTGCCATATAATTATGCCTTATCATAAAAGGCTTGATATAGCAAGGGAAAGATTACGGGGTGCCGGTATGATAGGGACAACCGGAAGAGGGATAGGTCCAACATATGAAGATAAGGTGGCAAGACTTGGCATTAGAGCGATAGACTTGCTTGACAGAGAGTTATTATATGACAAGATTGTTTTAAGTTTAAAAGAAAAAAATTATTTGTTTAAAAATGTTTTGGATGAAGAGGTATTTAATCCCGACGATTTAATCGATGATTATTTTAAATTTGGCGCAAAATTAAAGGATTTTTTAATTGACTCATCAAGCTTTGTAAGCGAAAAACTTAAGAAGGGGTTTAATATAATGCTTGAAGGCGCCCAGGGGACATTTCTTGATGTTGACCACGGGACATACCCTTATGTTACATCGTCTAATACAGTGGCGGGCGGCGCCCTGGCAGGTATAGGATTAGGCCCAACCATAATCGATGAAGTAATAGGAATCACTAAAGCATACACTACAAGGGTGGGTGAAGGCTATTTTCCTACCGAACTTAAAGAAGGAGCAGGCAACATAATTCGGGATAAGGGCGAAGAATTTGGCTCTGTTACGGGAAGACCGAGAAGATGCGGCTGGTTCGATGCCAACCTTATTAGAGAAGCTAAAAATTTAAACGGTATAACAGGTATGGCTGTTACCAAGCTTGATGTCCTATCGGGTTTAAAAAAAATTAATGTTTGTACAGGCTACATGTTCAAAGGCTCTAAAACAGACCATCTTCCTCCTTCTATGGCCGATTATGATAAAATAATTCCTATATATGAAGAAGTTTCCGGATGGGGCGAAGAAATATCCGGAATAAAACTGTTTAAAGATCTTCCTATAAATGCGCAAAAATATCTTTTAAGAATAGAAGAACTGACGGGCTTGCCCTTAAATATTATATCCATAGGAAAAGAAAGAACACAAACTATAACTTTAAAAGATATATTTTAGGACGGTTGCTTGCTTTGCGAAAAATATATTAAAATAAGCAAATCGCTAAATTATTCGCCCCATGTTCGTTTTTTGGCTTTTCAGTCCTATTTGACATCCCCTTATCTATTCCGCCAGTTAAATAGCCAATCCTTATGCTTTGACAATAGAATAGTGGCTGATATTGGAACAGGCATAGGAATATTGCCGTATTTACTTAAAGATAAAAATGCGGAAAAGATTATTGGCATAGATACCGATAAAGAACTTTTAAATACGGCTAATTCTTTAACGGAAGATAAAAATTTGTATTTTATATGTGCGAATGGGTTTAATATTCCCGTGAAAGACTCCGTATTTGATATAATCTTTATCAGGTATGTTTTACAACATATAAATTTATCGGGAGACTTTCTTATAGAAGTAAAAAGGGTGATGAAAGATGATGGAATATTAGTTATAATAGATATAGATGATGAGTTGAATTTATTTTATCCTGATTTGCCTAAAAGCTCTAAAAATTTATTTAAAATTTATTCGGAATATCAAAAGTTAAAGGGGGGGGATAGGTTTATTTCAAGAAAATTACCTTCTTTTTTAGCTACTAACGGGTTTAGGGATATAGAAGCAAAACCTTATACCACAACTTTTTTTAAGGAAAAGGATAACGGCTTTAATTTTTCGGGGGTGAGCAACGCTTTTTTATTAATTCAAAATGAGTTAGAACTTGTTAAAAACGATCTTTTCAATGAAAGGCTTATCGGTGTGGTGGAGTTTCACAAAGGCTTAAACGACTATTTTAATTTTTTAAATTCAACGGATGATTTATTTGTTTCAAAAACAGAGTTTGTAATTACCGGTAAAAAATGAAAACCGAATTAAGCGCATTTATTGCAATTAATAATAGAGAAATTTTGAAATTTGTAAGACAGAGGTCAAGGCTTATCACGGACCTTTCAAGACCGATTATCTGGCTTTTATTTGTTGGCTTTGGCATTTCAACTATGGTTAAGATTAAAGGCGGTTCTTATATGCAGTTTATTTTTCCGGGCATCCTTGTTATGACCGTTCTTTTTAGATCTATTTTTTCTTCAATATCGATAATATGGGACAGGGAGTTTGGGGTTTTAAAAGAAATTCTTGTCTCCCCTTTATCAAGAAAAACATTTGTATTTGCAAAGATAACATCAGGCGGCATTATTAGCACCATTCAGGCAATAATAATGCTGGCTTTTGCCCCGATGTTGGGAATTAAAATATCTTTAAGCATATTTATCCTCACCATTTTATCCCTTTTTTTAATTTCGTGTTCCATTACCGCTTTTGGAATAGTTATAGCCTCACGAATGACATCCTTCGAAGGCTTTAATTCAATTATAAATCTTATAGTTCAGCCAATGTTTTTTGTGAGCGGTGCGCTTTATCCGATAAAAAGATTTCCTGTTTTCTTAAAAATATTGGCTTATATTAATCCTATAACGTATTCTGTTGACATATTGAAGTATATCTTTTTTTATAACAAAAAAGTAAATTTTTTTATACCGGAAACCCCTATCATACTGGATTTTGTTTTTCTTTTATTATTTCTGATTATAATGGTTTTTCTTGCCAATTATTTTTTTGAAAAAGAGGATAATTAAAAAAACTAAGTAAAAATGAAGATTAATTTAAAGATATTTAAAAAGTCTATCAGAAAAATAAAAGTCAGAAAACCCTTAGAGAAGAAAGGTTTTGTTATCTTTCAGATTGACGGTCTCTCCCATGAAGCCATAAAAAAAGCGTTATCTCTTAATTTAATGCCCCATTTAAAAAAAATCATTATGAGGGATGGGTATAGTTTTGACAAATATTTTATAGGAGTTCCAAGTGATACACCCTTTTTTCAGGCAGGATTACTGTACGGAGATAATGATAATATACCGGGGTTTAGATGGGTAGAAAGAAAAACCGGAGACGAGATAATTTTTAAAAAACCTGAAAGTGCCGGGTATATCGAAGAAATACTTGCAAAAAAACATCGCGGGCTCCTTAAAGGAGGTTCAAGTTATGTCAATCTGTTTACCGGAGGAGCGTCCAGATCAACCTTCACGCTTTCAACCTTTTCTATTCGTTATTTATTTAAAAGAAAGGTTCGAAATTTTGATATTTTCATTGTGTTTATGTTTCATATTTTCACTTTTTTAAAGACCTTTGTTTATGTTTTTTTTGAGTTTTTAATTGAAATATGGGAAAGGATTGTAGATGTCGTAAAAAGACGAGATATTAGTCCTGAAGGTTTTTTTCCGTTTGCAAGGGTTATGTCTAATATTATATTTAAAGAAATAGAGACATTTGGCGCTATAATGGATATATCAAGAGGAGTTCCATCCATCTATCTCGATTATATAGGCTATGACGAAATTTCTCATCGTAGAGGACCGTATTCGATTAGCGCTTTAAGCACATTAAAAGCCATAGACAGAAAGATATATCATATTTATAAAGAAATAAAAAAGGCCAAAAGAAAATATGATTTTTTTATTATTTCCGACCATGGCCACACCCCATCCGTACCCTTTTTTCATCTAAATAATAAAAAAAAGCTTGAGAATATAATTGCAGATTACATTAAAAATGATAATTTTACTATTTATGAGTTCGATACGGGATACAATGCAGCTATAAAAAGATTAATCATATATATAAACGATTTTTTTAAAAGAGGGTCGTGGAATAAAATCTTAAATAAGTTTTCAGGGAAGATAGATTTAAATAATAAAACGATTGATAATTTGGGTGAAAAAATAAATTGGGAAAAAGATAAAATAATTTATATTATGAATTCAGGACCCATGTCCAATATTTATTTTTCGGGGAAATCGTCAAAGATGTCCGTCGAAGAAGTCGAAAAATCTTTTCCGTATCTAATTGATATGCTTTCAGAAACCAAAGGTATTGGGTTTATTATGGGGCAAAACGATAATAATGAAGCAGTTATTTTTGACAAAAATTATCATAAGTTTTATCGTTTTTCAGATTTTTTTGAAAAGGGTGCAGGTGATTGTTCAAGTCTAAAATATATTATAGACGATTATAACAGCAAAGAAGAAAAGGATATAGCGTTTTTATCTATCGAAAAGTTTTGCAAGTTTAACAATGCGGGAGATTTAGTATTATTTGGAGAATATAACGGCAGTAACATAATAAATTTTGAAAATCAGCTAGGCGCTCACGGCGGCATAGGCGGAAAACAGAATATGCCGTTTGCCGTATGGCATAGCAGTATGCCGTTTGCCTTTGAGTCCGTTAATAATTCTTGTAAAATTTATGAATTTTTGTATAATAATTATGTAGTTTGATTTATACTCAAAAACCCAAAATTATAATATTTAATCACATACTTAATGTCAGAATTAAGACAGGACCCAACAACAAGGGAATGGGTTATTATTGCCACGGAAAGAAGAAGAAGGCCTCACGAGTTTGACGCCCTTTCTTCATCTACGAACAGGAAAGAAATAACTGCAAAACTTCCCGAATATTCAGGGGATTGCCCATTTTGTTCGGGGAATGAGTATCTTTCTCCAAATGAGATTAAATCATACAGGACGCCCGGTACAAACCCTAACTCAAAAGGTTGGTGGGTTCGAGTTATTCCGAATAAGTTTGCTGCTCTTTCTGCAAGTTCTGAAGCTAATCCTTTATTGCGTGAGGGTGCAAAAATTTTTAATGCCGATTTTACAGGCTATTTTTTTCCTAAGGCTACGGAGATTTTCCGAACCAAACCGGGAATTGGCGCTCATGAAGTGGTTATAGATACCCCGAAGCACAATGAAATAATACCCCTTTTTTCCGATAAACAGGTTCAAGAGCTATTTCTGATGTACAGGGATAGATATTTAGATCTGAGTATGGATTCAAGGTTTAGGTATATTATAATTTTTAAGAATAACGGAGTTAATGCGGGAACATCCATAATTCATTCCCATTCCCAGATAATTGCGACCCCTGTTATCCCGCTTACATTAAGAAATAACATTTCTCAAGCCAGATTTTATTATGACGAGATAGGCAGGTGTATTTTTTGCGATATGATGCAGGGAGAGATTGTTGATGGCAGGCGAATTATCCTGCAAACCGATGATTTTATAGCCTTTCATCCATTTGCTTCTACCAGTCCGTTTGAAACATGGATAATGCCGCTCGCGCATGAGCCATGCTTTGCCTCTGTAACGGTTGAGAAGACCAAAGCTTTGGGCATTATTGTTAAAAAGGTTCTTAGAGGGATGCGCGATGCGCTAAACGATCCGGATTATAATTTTGTTTTCAATAATCCGCCCATAGCAGATGAAAAAGAGGATTATTATCACTGGAGCTTGAGGATTATTCCGCGGCTTACTATGAAAGCAGGTTTTGAAATTGGAACAGGAATGTCAATTAATACCGCAATTCCTGAAGAAACTGCCGAATTTATGAAAGGGTTTTTAAAGGAGTAAAAGCATATGATTGAAATTTTAGAAAAATTTGATTCAATAATTTTTGATCTTGACGGGACGCTAATCGATTCTTTTGAAGCTATTAATGATGCTTTTGATGAAGTTTTTTCTGTATTTCAAGGTAAAACCATAACTTTTAAAGAATCTAACTCTTATGTCGGCGTTCCGCTTGAAGGTCTTTTAGGTGAGCTTTTTGGGAAAGAAAATCAGGATAAAGCCATTGAGATTTTTAGGAATAGATACAAAGAGGTTTGTTTTGAAAAAACTTCGCTGATTGATGGAGTAAAGGGACTTTTAGTTTACTTAAAGAAAAAAGGGAAATCCTTAAATGTGGCTACAAACAAAACAGGTTCGATTTCAAGGAAATTGTTGGAACATTTAGAAATTGGCAATTTATTCGATTATATTTTTGGAGTATATGACGGACTTGAAGGAAAACCTGCTCCGGCAATGATCGAAAAAATAGTCGAAAAAACAAATATCCCTTTATCAAAGACGATATTAGTCGGTGATTCTCCAATAGATATAATGACTGCAAAAAATGCAGGCATTCCTATTTTTAGCGTCGCATCGGGAAACCACTCTTATGAAGAACTTAAATCATATAACCCCGATTTTTTATCGTTATCTATTTCCGAATTAATATACGCCGGTAGTGATAAATGATTTATATAGGAGAAATAAATTATCTCAATGTTTTCCCTATATATTATTATTTAAAAAAGGAAATGAAAATTCATTCCGAATTAAATTTCTTGAAATTTATTTATGGAACCCCTGCTTTTTTGAATAATAGCCTAAAATCCGGTAATATCGATATAAGTCCTTCATCTTCTTTTTATTATATCCTAAATTATCAATCATCTTTAATATTTCGTGATATTTCGATAAGTTCAAAAAAAATAGTCAAAAGTATTTATTTATTCTCTCCTAAGCCAATCGAAAATTTTAGAGAAAACGAAACTATCTATATAACTCCTGAAACCCTTACTTCATTGAATTTACTGAAGATTTTATTGATTGAAATTTATAAATTCGATATAAATAAATTTAATTTTATTACTTTACCGTCAGGTGATAATCTCGAATTTAAATCCGAATTTAATAAAATGGATTATAAGATCCTTTTGCATATAGGCAATAACGCGTTAAAATTTAAAAAACAAATCAAAACAGGCTATTTTACGTACGATCTTGCCGATTTGTGGTATAAATTTACCGGTTTTCCTTTTGTGTTTGCACTATTCATAATAAGAAAAGATTCTTATTATAGAAAACAAAGTGAATTAAAAACTCTTTATAAATATCTTATGAAATCAAAAGAAAATGCGGTTAAAGGTTTTGAAGAGGCGGCTTTGTCAATATTAAAAAATAATGATTATAATTTTATATCCTATGAGGAGCTTATTGATTACTGGACGAACTGTTTGAGTTTTGATTTTGGGGAAGAAGAAATTAACGGATTTAAGCTGTATTATGAATTGTTATATAAAAATAAACTTATAAGTTCCGTTCCTGCGATAAATTTTGTGTAAAATCTTGAGATAAAGGGATAATAAAAGTAAACATAAAGCCGTTTCCCAGGCTACTTTTAAGCACGGCGGCGCCATTGAGGAGTTTAAGCGTATGCTTTATAATTGCGAGTCCAAGTCCTGTTCCTTTATATTCAGTGGTATGAGAACTGTTTACCCTGAAAAATCTTTCTCCCAATCTTAGAAGATTAGTGTAATTTACACCTATGCCAGTATCTTCTATCGAAAAGAAAAAGAATTCTTTATAATCCCCTTTTCCAGGCAGATTATCCCATAAAATAGATGTGTCTTCCATTTCGGAAATAAAATTATAAGCGGTGATTGCGGAAATAATAGAACTTTCGATTTTAATAACACCCCCCTTATCGGTATATTTTACGGCATTTTGAATTAAATTTATTATAATCTGATTAATTTTTGAGTGGTCGGAGATAAACAAAGCATCCTCGATATTTTTATTAATATCAAGTTTGTTTTCTTTTATTTCTTTTTCGAATAACATTAGGGAGTGTTCAATGGTTGATTTAATGCTTATTTTTTCCGATTTTACAGGCGATTTGCCTGTCTCGATTTTAGTCAGAGTTATAAGGTCATCGATAAGGTAGTTGAGTCTTTTTGTATGATGTTCTATTATATCTAAAAATTTAATACCTGTGTTATGATTATCCATGGCGCCGTTTTTTAAGGTTTCAACAAAACCCATTATGGCAGTAATCGGTGTTTTAACCTCATGTGATATATTTTGAATGAACGTTGATCTTGTATTTTCTATTTTTTGAAGATATGTCATATTTCTTACTATAATGGCATATTTTTTAGTGTTCTTAATTTTAAATACTATGCAGTTTACAGTTTTTTCGTCAGCTTTATCGAAATAGGATATTTTTTTTTCGATAGAATCAATATCATCTTTGTTAATTATATTATCGATAAGTCTATTTAGCTCGAAATTTCTTATCAAAAGTTCAAATTTTTTAATGTTATTTGGAAAGGAAGCCGATCTTATATTATCTTTAAAAGCCGAATTCACAAATAATATATTCTTATCTTTATCTATAATAGCTAATCCGTCATTTAACTTATTTAAAATATATATATAATGGTTTATCCGTTCCTCATATTCTTTAATCCTATTTTTTGTTATAAAATTTTTGTTTTTTGACAAAAAAATATATAAAAAAAATATAAATAATGATAATATTAAAATCAAAGTTATTATCAAAGTTATCATTATGGATAAACTATTCATATTAAAATTTTATATTATATCATTAATATTTTCTATAAAAATAAATGTATAAAAAATTAACATGCACCGTTTTTTTATTATTTTTTATTTTTCTAAGTAAAAATTCTTACGGATTTTTAGTAAACGAAATTGTGGGGTCGGTGGATAATATACCTATAACACTGAACGAATTATATTTTTTTAACAATTTTAATCGGATTAATAATTTAAAATACAATAAATTCAACCATAGATTTTCAAAAAGCAGTCTAAAAAAGAGTTTGAACGTTTATATTAACAGGTTATTAATTTTAAGGCAGGAAAAAAAATTTGGGGCAGTAAAAATATCGGAAAGACAGATAGACGCTTACATAAAAGGCTTCGAAAAGAAATTTAAAATGTTACATAAAAATATGTTATTTTCGGTATTTCTAAAAACATACGGGTTTAACAAAATAATGTTCGTGGACTATGTAAAAAATATATTGCTTGAAAAGGAGTTTATCCATGAAAGATTACATTTTTTTTTGTATAGTTTCGAAAAGAGCATAAGTACTCCAAGTAGTACCAAGAAAATACAGAGCAGGGAACTATTGTCTAGATTAAAAGATTGGGTTAATAGACTGAGAAGACGCGCAAATATCGAAATTAACGATAATTATTAATTATTTTATTTAAATGTTTTCATAAAATATCCGTATAAATATATGTATGAATTAAAGGTGTTATCAAGTTTCTCCTCTGCTCATGCGCTCAGGGAATATAATGGGAAATGTGAAAATATCCACGGGCATAACTGGCAGGTTGAAATTATAGTTGCTTCTAATATACTAAATGAAATAGGGTTAGTTATAGATTTTAAATTACTGAAAAAATATCTTGGCGAGATAATGGAAACACTTGATCATAAATTTATAAACGACCTCGATTTTTTTAAGAAAGTGAATCCTTCTGCAGAAAATATCGCAAGTTACATATATGAAGAACTTGAAAAAATAATTGGTCTAAATAAAAATAATAATATTAAAATAATAAGGGTTAATGTTTACGAAACCCCTTCCTCGATGGCGTCGTATTATAAAAATTGATTGACTAAAATTCCTGAATATATTAAAAGATTATTAAGTATATTAAAATTTAAAAATAATAAATTAAATTTGATACTCCTGTGAATCTAAAAAATAAAAAATTCTTTTATTATATTCTCGCAATAATCCTCGTTGCTTCTATTTCTGTTTTTTATTTGTTTTTTCTAAATGCCGTTAAAAAAGAAAAAGAAATGAATTTAAAAATAGATAAGAAGGTTAATTATTTAAAAATAATTCAAAAAAATATTGCCAAAAAGATAAGCAAAATCAAAAAAATAGAAATTCCCACCCTTAGATATGGATATTCTTTTAATGAAAATGACCAATATTTTATTTCAAAAATTTTGGATGAATCGAAAGAATATTACGTAAAATTAAGTTACGTAAAATTAAACTATTTTAAGAAACATAAAAACAGAGAACTCTATTCCTTTAAAATTTCCGGATACGGGAAACCCAAAAATATTTATTTATTTGTAAAAACATTAGAATATAATGATAAAATCCAATTAAATAAATTTTTGATTAAAAACGAAACAAACAAAGATTACATTTTATTTTATTCGGATTTATCCGTATATGCCATAAAAAAAACGGATGTCTTAACGCATATTTTAAAATATAAACTCAATCTAACCCCGCCCCCGCAAACATTTGGAATTATAAATCCTTTTTTAGCTCCTGCCATATCTAAAAAGCATATAAAACAAATTAAATCAAAGAAGGAATATTTGCCTAAAATAAGTAATAAAAAATACAAAAAGAAAATTAAAACTGCGAAAAAAAAGATTTCTAACAAAATTTATGAAAAATTGACTTATAAAACAAAATTAACAAAATCCAATTATTATAACAAAAAAGGGGTTTCATTTTTTGTGCAAAAAAACTATAACATGGCCATTAAAATGTTTAAAAAGGCTGTAGCCCTAAACCCTTCAAATTATCAGGCTTTGTCAAATGCAGCTCTTGATAATTATGAAAAAAAGGATTACAATAATGCTTTATTTTACGGTAAAAAAGCGCTAAAGCAAAAAAATATATGGCAAATTAATTTTATTTTAGGATTAGTTTATTTGCGTAATGGTGATTTTTTAAAGGCAAGGCATTATTTTAGCCAATCCTTAAGGTTAAATCCTTCAAATTATAAAATTAAATATTATTTAAATATCGCCGAAAAAGGACGATAAATATATGTTATGATTTTATTACACTATTATTTTATTGAGGAAATCTATCATGAATGTTAATTCTATTAAAAAGGTGATATTTTTTGGGGCGGTTTTACTTTTATTTGGTTGTTTCTTTTTTAACAAAGCATCTGCCTTTACCACTATTACAATTATGCCCGGCAAGTTAAATACCTTTAGAATAAACGTTCCTCATAAAGTTATAGCGGGAAGAAAGTTTAAAGTTAAAATCGTTGCATTAGATGATTATGGAAATGTAATTACTGATTTTGCCGCCAAATATGAAGGGTTGACTATCGGGGTTACTATCGGCAATTATTATATAGAACATTTGAATATTCCGGCTTCCGAATTTAAAAACGGGGTGGTCAACTTTAATCTTTCTTATAAAAAGGCGGGGAAAGTGAATTTAGTCGCATCATTTGA
Source organism: bacterium (assembly GCA_021798015.1). GTDB lineage: Bacteria > SZUA-79 > SZUA-79 > Acidulodesulfobacterales > Acidulodesulfobacteraceae > Acidulodesulfobacterium. The sequence goes on along the minus strand of JAJZYP010000001.1, from coordinate 45,144 downwards.
AGGGGTTAAGAATTCAAGTTCGCCTATAAGGGTGTTGTCTGGTCCGTTTCATGACCTAAAAATAGTTTCTCCCACAAAAGTTATCGCAGGGGATCCGTTCAATGTTAAAGTATATGCGGCGGATCAATATGGCAACCCCGTTAATTTTATGCCTAATGGGGATATACAGGTTTACCTTACCGGTGATAACTTTAAAATTCGTCCGAAGGTTATTCCTTCAGGTTATATAAAAAATGGAAGAGGCGATTTTAACTTTATTTCTGACAGGGCAGGTATAAGTCAACTTAATTTTGAAGTCCGTTATGACGGGAAAAGCCATGTTTTTATAAGCAGGAATATCGATATAGAACCTTCCGCTTTTAATAAGTTTCTTATATCAACTAATATTTCTAAGGTTCCTGCCGGTAAGCCCTTTATAATTAAGATTGTTTCCGTAGATAGATACAATAATGTCATTAGGGACATTAATAAAATGAAAGGGGAAGTAAAACTTATTTTAATTTCCAAATTGGGAATAGAAAGAAGTTCTGTATTCGATTTTAAATCTTTTCATAATGGAATTGCCTTAGTAAAAACCGTTTTCAACAGGGTTGGGACATTTTCTATTTATGCAAAACCTGTAGGGTTAACCTTAAAAAAAATAAAGAAACCTCCAAAGGTTTTTAAAAATAAAATATCAGGTAAGAGTCTTCTTTTGTATAAGTAACCTACATTTTTTATTTCATAAAAAAAATAAAAATGTTATAATATCCCGTATCATATCCATGGTTAATTAAGTAATAATATTAATAATATTTTAATTTTAGGCGGCATAGCCAAGCGGTAAGGCAGAGGTCTGCAAAACCTTTATACCCCGGTTCAAATCCGGGTGCCGCCTCCAAATATTCGTCTTACGAGGGATTAATATGTACGAAATAGTCGGCAGAAAAAGTATGGGAGAAGGTATTGATTTATATAACATCTTGGCTCCCGATATTGCCTCGAAAGCTTTGCCTGGGCAATTTATAATCTTAAGGGTTCACGAAAAAGGAGAAAGAATACCGATTACTATTGCAAAAACCGATAAAAATGACGGAACTATCACCATATTAGTCCAAACACTGGGGAAGACAACACACATACTCAGTGAATCAAACATAGGCGATAATTTAGCAGATGTGGTTGGTCCGCTTGGTGTTCCTACGGAAATTGAACAATTTGGTACTGTTGTTTGTATTGGGGGAGGGTTTGGCATAGCGGCAATTTATCCTATAGCTAAGGGTTTAAAAGAGAGCGGAAACAAAGTTATTTCTATAATAGGCGCGAGAAGCAAGAACCTTTTGTTGATGGAAGATGAAATGAGGAGTGTTAGTACGGAGCTTTTGATTGCGACAAACGATGGCAGTTACGGAACAAAAGGTATTGTTACGGATGTTTTAAAAGAACTTATATATGATAAAAAGGAATCTATAAATAGGGTTATCGCAATTGGACCTGTAATTATGATGAAGGCAGTCAGTGATTTGACAAGGGATAAATCTATTAAGACTATTGTTAGTTTAAATCCGATCATGATTGATGGAACAGGCATGTGCGGCGCTTGTAGAGTGCTTGTAGATGGGAAAACTAAATTTGCTTGTGTAGATGGACCTGATTTTGACGGTCATAAAGTTGATTTTGATAATCTAATGAATAGGTTAAAGTTTTATAAAGAGGAAGAAAGGGCATCTTATGAATGCCATACGAAAGAACATCATCATAGTTAAATTATCATTTAATATTATGACATTATAACTATTGTTTATTTTTAAACTTGGATGAATCTAAATTTTAAATATTTTAAATTGTGAGATAAACAAAAATGGATGAGGATAAAAATTTAAACAAGGACAACATATTGGACATAAAAGCGCGTCTTAAAATTAAAAGACATGAAATGGCTTCCCAGCTCCCCGAAGAAAGAAAGCGAAACTTTAAAGAAGTGCCCTACGGATATTCTCCAGAAGAAGCGATAGAGGAGGCTAAAAGATGTATTCAATGCAAAAGCGAAGTGCCTGAATGTGTAAAAGGATGCCCTGTAAATATTGATATCCTTGGTTTTATAAACCTTATTGAAAAAGGCGATTTTTTAGCTGCCGCTAAAAAGATTAAAGAGACTAACTCTCTTCCCGCAATTTGCGGTAGGGTTTGTCCGCAGGAAGATCAATGTGAAAAATTATGCGTGGTTGGCAGAAGAAAAGATACTCCATCCGTTGCGATAGGTAATTTAGAAAGATTTGCTGCCGACTATGAGGCAAAATACGGTGATATTCATATTACGGTAAAAGGCGACAAAAGTAAAAAGGTTGCTGTCGTAGGGGGTGGACCTGCAGGCTTGACGGTGGCAGGAGATTTATGTAAAATGGGGTATAGTGTTTCCATATTTGAAGGACTTCATGAGATTGGAGGCGTTTTGATGTACGGAATTCCGGAATTCAGACTGCCAAAGGAAATACTTTTAAGGGAACTAAAAGTTCTGGAAGATATGGGTGTCGAGATTTTTACGAATGCTGTTGTCGGAAAAACTTTCACCATAGATGAACTCCTTGAAAAAAAGGGGTATGATGCTGTTTTTATCGGAACCGGCGCCGGAACGCCAAAATTTCTTAATATACCGGGGGAAGAACTGAACGGTGTTTATTCGGCAAACGAATTTCTTACAAGGGTTAATTTAATGCGCGCATATAATCAATCTGAATACGATACACCGATTAAATGCGGTAGAACACTCGTTGTTTTTGGCGCCGGTAATACCGCAATGGATGCGGTAAGAACAGGTTTAAGACTTGGATATGAAGATGCGCGTATTTTTTATAGACGCTCTAGAAAAGAGATGACGGCAAGACTTGAAGAAGTACATCATGCTGAGGAGGAGGGGATTAAATTTGAATTTTTGATAAATCCTGTAAGATTTATAGGGGATGAAAACCAGAATGTAGTTGGGGTAGAATGTCAAAGGATGGAGCTTGGAGAGCCGGATGAAAGCGGCAGAAGAAGGCCTATCCCAATTAAAGGGTCGGAGTTTGTAACCAATATAGATGCCGCAGTCATTGCGATTGGAACCAATGCAAACCCTATTGTGCCAAATTCCACGCCGGGGATGGATTTAAATAAATGGGGCTATATAGTTGCCGATGAAAATACTGGAAGAACCACAAAAAAGGGCGTTTTCGCCGGCGGCGATATTGTAACAGGCGCAGCAACCGTTATACTGGCTATGGGTGCTGGGAAAAAGGCTGCCGTCTCCATAGATGAATATCTTAGGACAGGTACATGGTAAAGATAAAAACACTTTTGCCGCGATAATAAATTGCTAAATTATATTTTTAATCGCCGCGCTTTAAATAAAATGCCGGGGTGGCGGAAATGGTAGACGCAAGGGACTTAAAATCCCTCGGAACTTAGTTCCGTGCCGGTTCGATTCCGGCCCTCGGCACCACAAAATATATATGGTTTTCCTGTTTTTAAAGTCCTTCCATATTTAATCAAATAATATCGTTTTTTATCCATTTTATCCATTTTTATGGCTAAATTTTCACATAGGTGATATAATAGTCAAAAAGCCTTAAAAGGCAGGTAAAATATGGCTGTTATAAAGAACGGGAAATATTATTACAATATTAACATTTTATGATAACTTGAACATTAAGGTAATTTATAACCTAAATTTAACATCCTCCCAAAAAAAGATGTTTCATGAATTAAGAATGACTAAATGAAATGCAGGCTGCTTGGGAAAATAATTAGGACAATAATATTGCTATTATGAATAATGGAATTGGGGTCGGTGCGAAGCAGGGTGCGGATTCAAATCAGCAAAGCCCGTTTTTAAGTAAAATCGGCGAAATTTTAGAAAACGCATTAGATGAATTAAAGGCTGCGAGAGATTTATCCGGGTTGGAAAATCGATTTAAATTTTTTTGCGGCAAAAAAGGCAAACTTACCGAAATACTTCATTTAATTTATTCTTTAAGCCCCGAAGAAAAAAAGAATATAGGGTCTAAAGCTAATGAAGTCAAGAAGCAGATCAAAGTATTTTATCAAAATAAAAAAAATGAATTGTTAGAAGCCGGTAAAATAGGGCTGCCCAAAAAACATAAATTAGATTTAACCGTTCCCGGCGCTTATATCGAAAAATTCCATAAACATCCTATTACGGCAGTTCTTGAAGAAGCGGTTGATTTTTTTTCATCTATGGGCTTTGAAATAGCGGAAGGTCCTGAAATAGAAACGACTTATTATAACTTTGACGCCCTTAATATTCCATCCAATCATCCTGCAAGAGATGTCTGGGATACCTTTTATCTTTTAAACGGTTTAGTTCCGCGAACCCATACCTCAAGTGTTCAGGTTAGAACAATGGAGAAAAAATCTCCTCCGTTCAGGGTAATAGCGCCTGGCAGGTGTTACAGATACGAGGCTGTTGACGCAACACATTTATTTATGTTTAATCAGATGGAAGGACTTTTTGTAGATAAAAATGTTAGATTAACCGATCTAAAAGGTATTTTAGAAGAAACTGTTAAATATCTTTTGGGCGCAAAAAAAACCAGATTTAGACCTGCATTTTATCCATTTGTTGAGCCGGGTCTCGATTTAGATATAGAATGTGTTTTTTGCGGGGGCAGGGGATGCGGCATTTGTAAAAATACAGGTTGGATAGAAGTTATTCCCTGTGGAATGGTTCATCCCAATGTCTTTAAATATGCCAAAATAGACCCGAACGAATATCGCGGGTTTGCTTTTGGAATGGGATTCGATAGAATTGTGATGTTGAAATATAATATTAATGACCTGAGGTTTCTTTATCAGGGAAATTTAGACGTATTAAGCCAGTTTTAACTTAAAACCCCCTTATTGCAAAAATTTGGACTTTTCGCCGGAATATGTTATGAAAACTTTCTTCTTTGCCCTTGAAATTGCAACATAAAATAGTTTAATTTCATCCCCATATGCGCTTTTCCCATTAATATCGCTATTTAAAAAAAACCGAAATGGATGGTTTAAATTTTTGGTATTGTCATTTGTTTTGGATAAACTTTTTAAGTGAGGTATATTGCCGTTAGCTACATTTGCAATAAATACGATATCGAATTCCATTCCTTTGCTTTTGTGGATTGTTCCAATAAACCAATTTTTTGAGTTTATAAATGCTTCAGGCTTTGTTTCTTTTAAAATTTTTTTAAAATTATCCTCTTCTTTTTGTGTTCTAACAAGAATAGCTGTGTTTTTCCCATTTGCCAGATATAGATTAAATTGATCAATGATAAATCTTTCTTCCGCGTTTTTACTTTTAAATTTTAAAATATTGATAGGATTTTCATCGGATAAAATGTTTTTACTCTCATATTGAATCATTTTTTTAGGAAATCTAAAACTTATATTATTAAGGAGCGAATTACAGAAATCTATAATTTTTGAATTAGACCTGTAATTATATTGCATTATAAATAACTTTCCCGAAGGGTAAAATAAATCGAAGAAAAGAAGATTTGTGGAATCGCCACCGTTAAAGCCATAAATAGATTGATCGTCATCCCCCGCATACATTATAACGCCTCTGCCGCCGTCTATTTTTTTGATAATAATATCGCTTAAAAAATCCAAGTCCTGATATTCATCGACTAAAATATATTTAAACCGGCTTGCAATATCATATACCGCATCCTCATTTTTAAATAATTTTAAAATATTTAAAATTATGTCGTCATAAGATATAAAATGAGCTTCACTGATTTTCAATTGGGTTTCAATATTTTTAAAGACGCCGTCTTTTATTATCGGCATGGATTTAAATCCCAGTTTGATGTAGTATTCCTTGATAATAGAATAGAAAAAGCTGTGATATGTCATAATATTTAATATTTTTTTTATATTAAAATTATCACCATTATCACCCGAGATTTGACATCTAATGCGATTTTTTATTTCTTCCACGGCATTATTCGTAAAAGTTAATATTAAAATTTCATCGGAAGAAATAAAATTTATAAGATACAAAAATTTATTTACAATCAGTCTGGTCTTTCCCGAACCGGCCCCTGCTATGACAAGATGTGCTAAATCCAGTTCTTTTATGGAAATAGCCTGAATTTTACTTAATTTATCACATTTAAATTTTGTAATCTCCCTTTTTATTCGAATATTTTTAATATCCTTAGTAATTAACGGAAATATCTTAATTTTATTAATTATTTCATCAGGATTAAAATAAATATCATTAAATGAAATATTGAAAACTATTTTAGAACCTTTTATAAATTCTTCTCTTAAAGCAATAATTTTTTTTAAAGGATAGATTTTAAGTATTATAATAAAATTATCTTTGTTGATAAATTCTAAATAAGGATTGCAGGGCTCATTTTTATTTTCTATATAATTAAATCCCAACGCGCTTATCTTTTTAATAATATAAGTTATCGTTGAAACAAATTTATTTTTTTTATCGAAAATTATTCTTGTAGCCGTTAAGAATTTTAAACGAAGTTTAAAAATATCTATAATTAAACCTTCATAAAAATCTTTATTAAAATTATCATATATGCTTTGTAAATCAAATGTAGATGATATTACAGGGCATAAAATAATTTTGTTATGCAAAATAAAGTCGCATATCGCATTAAATAAAACGGCATCCCTCAGATTTTCCACAAGCAAATCTTCTAAAATTATAAATCTTGACGGGAAAAGTTCCTCGATATCTTTTAAAGGGAAGTTAAGCGGACCGGAAACTTTATTATTACATAGACGCAAAGAAGACTTCATTGTTATAAATGATATAACATTGAAATCTAATCCCAGATTTTTAAGATTTTTTATAAATAATTTTTTCTCATCTTCCGAAAAAATGGCAATTCCTATAAAGTTTGATAGATTAAAATTGAAATTTTTAAAATAAAGATTTATCATAATAAAACCGGTATATATTTTTTATTTTTAATAACCTTAAACAAAATGCAAAGCAGAATTTTAAAAAATAATATAAATGTAGGAGAAAACGGGGAATATTTTTATATAAGAAATTATATTCCCAAAAATATAAAAAATCCCCTTCCCTCTTTAGATGAATATTCCGAATTAATATTAAGATACAAAAAGGGAGATTATAAAATAATATCATTTTTTGCAGGACTTTTAAGCAACATTATTTATTATTACTTTTATCCATACGATTTAATTTTACCTGTGCCGCCAAGCAGTTCTTATCTTGACTCTTATCCAAACAGTATAGTTTGTTCATATTTAACCAAGATGGGCTTAATTGGTTATTTAAAAGACGGAATAATTTGCGTTAAAGGGCATAAACCTAACCATATAGTCGGAACAAAATGCAAAAAGAGTTTCATAAGTTCTATATTAGTAAAAAACAAAAGTGAATTTAAAACCAAAAATATTATTCTATTTGACGATATTATTACTACGGGGACAACATTTAGACTAATAAAACAATCCTTATTAAAAAAAGGGGCAAATTCGGTTATAGGGTTATTTTTAGGAAAAACGTTATTTGATTCTGGTAGATTGCAAGGGGATTTTAATGAATGATTTGATATGCACCCTTGCATTAAAAAAAATTAAGGGATTAAAAAATATTCATATCTTTCTTTTATTAAAAACATTTAAAAATCCGTGTGATATTTTTGATGCCCCAAAATCCGACTTTCTAAAAGCGGGATTAAAAGATGAACAGATAGAAATTTTAAGGAACACAAGGATTGTCAGGACAGCATTTTTTGAGGCTATTAATGAAATTGAAGATGCTTCAAAAAATGGGGTTAAAATTATAACATATAACTCACCTCTTTACCCTTTTAATTTAAATTTCATAAGGGATAAACCTGTAATTTTGTACTATAAAGGGGTTTTGAAGGAAAATTTAAAATTTGCGGCTGCGGTTGTCGGACAAAGAAATCCACCGGATTATTCATTAAATTTAGCTCAAAATTTGACTGAACAACTTTGTTCATCCGGATTTTCTATAATAAGTGGTCTTGCCATGGGAATAGATACTATTGCGCATAAGGCGGCGCTGAAAAATAACGGTTATACGATTGCATACGTCGGGTCAGGTTTATTAGAATCAGTATATCCGCCTGAAAACAGGGAACTTTATCAAGAAATTATTTTACACAACGGAGCAATAGTTTCCGAATTGCCGTTGTATTCAAAAATTAGCGCTAAAAATTTAATTGCAAGGGATAGGCTTCAGAGCGGTTCAAGTCTTGGAACATTTGCTATATCATCTCCCGTAAGGGGGGGAACCATGAAAACTTGCAATTTTTCTTTAAAGCAAAAAAGACCTGTTTTTATTCCTGAATATTCTAAAGGACTTATGAACTTGAAAGATAATTTGGGTTTGAAATCGCTGTTGAGAAAAAACGGAGTTATAGGATTAAAATTAGATAAAGACGGCGCATTTGATTTAGCAGCGGTTATGGATGAATTAAGAATCGTATATAATGACATTTATGAAGAAAAATCTGGTATGGGCAGTTCGTTATTAATACAGCCTGAACTGTTCGGTTAGTTTAATTTTATTTTAAGGAGGGTTTAAAGTAATTGAAGGTTAGTTTAAATTGGTTGAAAGAATTTATTGATTTTAGTATAGATACTGAAAAGATTGCAAATCTTTTTAATAATCGAACTATGGAGGTTGAAAAAATAATACCGTATTTCCGAAAAAAATCCTTTAAGAATATCGTAGTCGGGGAAATACAATCCATTAATGAACACCCTGCAAACGATAAGTTTGGAATTGCCGAGGTTTATGGTGGTAAAATTATCGGAACAAAAAGGGTGGTTTTTACGAAGGCCGGCCTTGATATTAAGATAGGAGAAAAACCGTTAATTGCAACAAAAGGTGCTGTTTTCGAAGATGGATTAAAGATCAGGGATAAATCTATTTTTGGCATTATTTCCGAGGCAGCATTTTGTTCTGAAAAAGATTTAGGGTTTCAGTTAAATATACCGTCCATTATAAAATTTCCTTTCGAGGAAACCGGCACAACGGCGTATGACATTTTTGAACTGGATGACACTGTTTTAGAATTCGATCTTGAACCTAATAGGCCGGATTTATTTGGAGTATCGGGTTTTGCACACGAGTTATCCGCCATCCTTAACAAAGAAATTATTTTACCTAAGATTTATAACGATATAGAAATTATTCCGGGAAAATTTTATGTATCGCAAAAAGATAAAATAGCCGTTAATGTGAAAAATAGAGATTTAATTCCCGCCTATATTGTGGTAAAAATTGGCAATATAAAGATAAATGAATCAAGTCGGGGTATTAAAAACAAACTAATAAAAAGCGGAATCAGACCAATTAACAATATTGTAGATTTGACAAATATTGTAATGCTTGAGACTTCTCAGCCATTGCATGCCTTCGATGAAAAAAAGCTGGACGGGCAACAAATAAATGTTAGATTAGCATGTGAGGGGGAATCTGTTCTTACGATTGACGGTAAAGAAAGAAAATTAATAAACGGGGATATTGTTATATCTGATGAACAAAAAATAATAGCTCTTGCAGGAATTATGGGGTCTTTTAATAGTGAAATAGATGAAAATTCGGATTCTATCGTTGTTGAATCCGCAAACTTTGATATGTCAAGTATTAGACAAACTTCAAGAAGACTTTCTCTTCGAACCGATGCCTCGACAAGGTTTGAAAAGGGACTGCATCCGTTGGTCTCCGTTTTAGGGATTAAAAGATTTATATATTTATTAAAAAAATATATCCCCCATGCAAATATCGAATGCTATGCGTATGACATTAAAGAAATGGAAAAACCGAAAAGTTATTCAGTAAAATTCAAGGATTTATTTGAATTTTCAGGTGAGACATTTGAAAACAGCAAGGTATTAACTATTCTATCAAGGCTCGGATATATTGTTAACGATGTCAGGTCTAAAGTTAATAAAAATGAAGATATATTTGAAGCCGTCCCTCCGTATTTTAGAAATGATATAACAGACAAAGTAAATATTTACGAGGATGTTCTCAGGATACACGGCTATGAAAATATTAAACCATCAATTCCGTACGGCATTTTATACCCCCCGCAAAAAAACATAAATTACGAATCATCTAAACTGATTAAAGAATTACTCAGATATAACGGTTTTATAGAAGTAATAAATCCATCATTGGTTGGAGAAAAAGAGTTAAAAATATCCGGTACGGAAAAAGATAAGATTCTGGAATTAAAAAACCCGATTTCAATAGACTATACATATTTTAGAACAAGTTTGATTCCCGATAGCTTGAGGGTTTTATCTCAGAATTTAAAAAAACATAAAAACATAAAAATATTCGAAATTGGCAAAACTTATATAAACGAACCGGCTGATAATTATCCGGTTTTGGAACAAAATGTTTTATGCGGATTGTTATGCGGCGGAATAAAATTTGATAAACAAGAAACGGAATTTTACGGAGGTAAGGGCGTAATCGGATTTTTATTTAAAGAATTGGGTCTTAAAAAAATTGTTTATTCAAAAATAGAAGATAGTCCTATATTTGACGCTTATAAATCTTCCGAAATTTTTATCGGAAAAAAAAGAGCGGGTATTTTTGGTGAAATAAAACGGGAAATATTGGAAGAGTTCAAGATAGATTGTAAGACATTTGTTTTTAATATCGATATTGATTGCCTTAAAGAATTTATATCGCTAAAGAAAACTTTTATTCCGTTGTCTAAATATCCTGAAATAGAGCAGGATATTTCCATTATTGCGGATTCAAATATAGAATATGGGAGCATTGAAAAGTATATAAAAGACTTTTCGGGATTAATTAAAAATGTTAGGTTAATGGATATTTACAAAGGTAAGCAAATAGAAGAAGGCAAAATATCCTTCCTGATAAGATATGATGCGATAAGCGATAATAGAACATTAATTATGGAAGAAGTTAATTTATTAAGAGATAATCTCATAAAAGAGCTTAATAGCAGATTTGGGATTACGTTAAGGGGTTGAAATCAATAAAAAGACGTTTAAATTTAAAAAATAATTGCACTTTACGGCAAAAAAAACTATAATAAAATAAATAAAACACATAAAATTTTATAAATAAAAATAAATATATGATAATTAATGGAATTTTCTATGATATAGTTGCATTTCTCATTGTTATTAGCATTATTGTTTTAATACATGAGTTTGGACACTTTATTGTCGCGAAAAAATTAGGAGTAAAGGTAGAGAAGTTTTCTTTAGGCTTTGGTCCAAAAATATTTGGCAAAAAGATGGGGGAAACGGAATATGTCATCTCAGCCCTTCCGCTTGGGGGGTATGTTAAACTTTTAGGGGAAGACCCGTCCGAAGAATTATCTCCCGAGGATGAAAAGCGCTCATATAGCAAATTATCGCCATATAAAAAGTTTTTAATTATTTTCTTCGGCCCCTTTTTTAATTTTGTTTTAGCCTTAATAATTTTCACAATAATTTTTATGATGGGAAGACCTGTTTTAAAATCTGTTATAGGCAACGTAATAAAAGGACGTCCAGCCGCACGGGCGGGACTTAAAAAAGGCGATGTTATTACCAGTATCAACGGAATAAAAATTAGATCATGGGGTTCTTTATCTAAATATATAGAAAAATTCGGTAAAAATACAATAACCATTGGTGTTAAAGAAGGTAAAAAAAGTTATTTTATTAAATTAAAGCCTGTGGCAATCTCGGGATTAAATATTCTTAGACAAAAAATAAAAAGATATATTATCGGTATCTATCCTTTACAAAATGCCGTTTATTATAAATATAGCGGGGTGCTTAACTCTTTGTATTCCTCGCTTAAAGAAATTTGGTTTATTATTTATATAACCGTGATTAGCCTTTTTTATCTTATTATAGGCAGGCTTCCCGCAAGCGATTTAGGGGGACCGATAATGATAGCTCAACTTTCGGGAAGGGCTGCAAGTCTGGGTGTTTCCGATTTTTTTTATTTTATAGCATTTATTAGCGTGAATATAGGACTTATAAATCTATTTCCGATCCCTGCTCTTGATGGGGGGCATTTATTATTCTCCGTTGTTGAAATGGTTAAGAGGAAGCCTTTAAGCGTTGCATTCCAGGAAACTGCCGCTAAAGTTGGTTTTGCGCTGTTAATTTTACTGCTGTTATTTGTTTCTTATAACGACATTATTAGAACGATAAAGACATAAACTATGCCTATCCTGTCTATCGATAGTTCAAGCGGGTATTCAAATACATTAATAATGGACGACAATCTTAATGTGATTACCGAAACAATTTCCGGATTTCATGAAAATCATTCCGTATTAATTTTTAAACAAATAGATGAAATGTTATCAAAAACCGATATAAAACTAAACGATTTAAATGGGATAGCAGTATCATTGGGTCCCGGTTCTTTCACAGGAGTGAGAGTTTCCCTTACGATAGCCAAAACGCTTTCTTACATACTCGGCTTAAATATAATTGGGCTTGGAACTTTATTTGTCTGTGCTTACTCAATTTTCAAAAATAATTTAGACCCTAAATATATTATAGCTATAAAAAATGCAATAAAAAATAGTTACTATGTATCAGCTTTTATGTCGAAAAATGGTAATCTTACCTCCTATCTTAAGATTTGTCGATTTAATATGGAAGAACTTAAATTGTTTATAGATGGGCTTGGCAGTGTACCGACACTGGTTTACGGATATAATCAAAAAGATAAATATAAAAGGTTTAAGAGTGAATTAAAAGAAAATGTCCCGCTAATTCCATTTGATTTAATAAAAATACCATATTATGCGGCTAAATACGCGCTGAAAAGCGGAATAAAAAATGACTTGAATTATACAGAGGGACTTTCTCCATATTATGTTTACAGTGAAGGACCATTTTGACCTATATTTATGTGAATCAGAAGTTTAATAATACTAAATATATTATTGTAAGGAGGTTTTCGTTATGCAATTTTTAGATGAAACTGAAAAAATGATGGCCGAATCTCTTATTTCATCGGATGAAAATTTTAAAAAGATATATAATGAACATGTGGAAATAGACAGATTATTGAACAAATACAGCACTAAGCCGTTTTTAACCCCTAAAGAGCAAAAAATGATTAAAGAACTTAAATTAAAAAAACTTTACGGAAACGATGTTATGAAAAAAATAATTAAGGAAAATATTGCAATTAAGTAATAGGATTAAAGAAATGGCTTATATTTGCGAATAGATTAAAAATTATATTAATTTACAATAAATACAATAAAAGGAAAAAGGATAGGCGTTTTATGAAAAGTAAAAATATTAAAGAGGGCGTTGATAGGACACCTCACAGGTCTTTACTCTATGCAACAGGTATAACAAAAAACGAGATAAAAAAGCCGTTTATCGGTATTGCTTCCAGTTTTACCGATTTGATTCCGGGACATGTCGGCATGAGGGATTTGGAAAGAGCCGTTGAAAATGGCATATATAGCAACGGCGGACACCCGTTTGTTTTTGGTATTCCTGGAATTTGCGACGGGATCGCCATGGGACATCTCGGTATGCATTATTCGCTTCCCTCCCGTGAGCTTATAGCCGATATGATAGAAACTATTGCAGAAGCGCATTGTCTTGACGGGCTTGTTCTTTTAACTAATTGCGACAAAATTACACCAGGAATGCTTATGGCTTCTTTGCGTTTAAATATTCCATCAATAATTGTTACCGCTGGTCCTATGCTTTCCGGTCATTATCATGGGAAACGGCTTTCATTTGTCAGGGATACATTTGAAGCAGTTGCTAAATATAGGGTAAACGAGATAACAGAACAGGAGCTTTCAGATCTGGAAATGTGCGCTTGTCCAGGTCAGGGGTCGTGCCAGGGTCTATATACAGCTAATACTATGGCTTGTTTAACGGAGGTTATGGGTATGTCTTTACCTGGCGCAGGAACAGCGCTTGCAGGTTCCGCGATAAAAAAACGAATCGCTTTTGAAAGCGGTGCCAGGGCGGTTGACTTAGTGAAAAAAAATGTGCTTCCAAGAAATATTGTAACATTGGGTGCTTTAAAAAATGCTATAATAGTTGATATGGCATTGGGCGGCTCGTCCAATTCCGTTTTACATTTACTGGCTATAGCAAATGAGGCTGGAATAAAATTAGATTTGAGGCTTTTTGATGAAATTTCAAAAAAAACACCTCAACTTACGAGTTTAAGACCAGCCGGGGAATATTTCCTTGAAGACTTAGATTTTGCCGGCGGAATACCCGCGCTATTATATGAGTTAAAAACCATTATTAATAATAATGAAGCAACCGTTAGCGGCGACAATATAGGGCAAATAATATCCGGCGTTAATTATGTAAATAACGAAGTAATTAGAAAGATTGACAATCCTTATAGAAAGGAGGGGGGTATCGCCGTTCTTTTTGGCAATTTAGCCCCAAACGGAGCAATAATTAAAGCAAGCGGTGTAAATCCCGATATAATGCGATTTACAGGAAATGCAGTAGTGTTTGACAGTGAAGAAACTGCCATGGAAAGCATTTCGAAGGGGAAGATTAAAGAGAGGGATGTTGTTGTCATAAGATATGAGGGGCCAAAGGGCGGTCCAGGTATGAGAGAAATGCTTGCCCCAACCTCTCAGATATTCGGTATGGGTCTTGGCGATAAAGTGGCTTTAATTACCGATGGCCGTTTTTCAGGAGGAACACGCGGTCCGTGTATCGGACATATATCCCCCGAAGCTCAAGAGGGGGGTCCTATTGCTTTAATAAATAACGGAGATAAGATTGAAATAGATATACCTGAGAGGAAACTTAATGTTCTTTTATCTGCCGAAGAATTGAACATTAGAAAATCAAAATTACCTGCAAGGGGTAAAAAAATAGATTACGGCTATTTATCGAGATATGCCGATATGGTTTCTTCGGCAGATGAAGGGGCAATTGTAAATAGAGGAATAAGAATATGAAGCCGAATAACGAAAGAAATATGATGACAGGTTCAAAAATAATTATCGAAAGTTTAATTAAGGAAGGAGTCGATACTATATTCGGTTATCCCGGCGGGGCAGTAATGAATATATACGATGAACTTTTAAATTATGCAGATAAAATAAACCATGTGCTTGTTAGGCACGAACAGGGTGCGGCTCATGCGGCGGACGGCTATGCCAGGGCATCGGGTAAGGTTGGCGTTGTTCTTGTTACATCCGGGCCGGGCGCCACTAATACAATAACCGGTATTGCGACAGCTTATATGGATTCCATACCGATTGTCATATTAACAGGGCAAGTTCCAACCAATTTAATAGGAAATGATGCCTTTCAGGAGGCTGATACTGTTGGCATAACAAGACCGTGCACAAAACATAACTATCTTGTAAAAGACGTAAAAAATCTTGCAAGAACTATTAAAGAGGCTTTTTATATAGCTTCCACGGGAAGACCCGGCCCTGTATTAATAGATATTCCTAAAGATATTACCTCAAGCGTATGCGAATTCGATTATCCGGAAGGTATAGAACTCAGAAGTTATAACCCTACATATTTCGGACATCATGTGCAGATTTCTAAGGTTGTCAAAGAGCTTTTAAATGCAAAAAGACCGTTACTTTACATAGGCGGCGGCGTGATTATTTCCAATGCGGCGGCGGAGCTTAAAGAATTAGCGGAGCTTTTTGATTTGCCCGTTACCTCGACATTAATGGGACTCGGCGGATTTCCGGCCGAACATTCGCTATTTTTTGGAATGCTTGGAATGCACGGCACTTATGCGGCAAATATGGCAATATCCAACGCAGATTTTATTATCGCTATAGGCGCAAGATTTGATGACAGGGTTACAGGGAAGGTTGAAGAGTTTGCTAGAAACGCAAAGTTTGCGCATATAGACATTGATCCTTCATCGATAGGCAAAAATGTAAAGATTGAAATTCCGGTCGTCGGGGATGTTAAGGCTGTCTTAAACAGTCTTTTGGAAATGCTAAGCACAAAATCTAAAGAAATTTCCTCTACCCAGTATGATAGGCTTAAATGGCTTGAAGATATTAATATATGGAAATATGAGCATCCGCTTTCGTATGAAATGAACGATGTGATTAAACCTCAATATGTAATTGAAAAGATATACGAACTTACGGAAGGTTCGGCGATAATTTCGACAGAGGTTGGTCAAAATCAAATGTGGGCGGCGCAATTTTATAAGTTTAATAACCCAAGGACGTTTTTAACCTCTGGTGGTCTTGGCACTATGGGTTACGGGTTTCCCGCAGCTATAGGGGCTCAGATAGCATGTCCCGAAAAAACAGTTTTTGATATTGCGGGGGACGGCAGCATTCAAATGAATATTCAGGAGTTGGCCACTGCCGTTCAATATAATTTACCTGTTAAAATTGCTATAATCAACAATAACTTTTTAGGCATGATAAGGCAGTGGCAGGAATTATTCTATAAAAAAAGATATTCTTTTTCTGAAATGAATGTAAATCCGGATTTTGTTAAGCTTGCCGAGGCTTACGGCGCCGTTGGTTTAAGGGCAACCAAGCCCAATGAGGTGGAAGATGTTATTAAAAAGGCATTATCTATAAAGAAACCTGTTATAATGGATTTTGTCGTAGCTAAAGAAGAAAGTGTTTATCCTATGGTTGCGCCTGGGGCACCGATTACAGGTATGTTATTAGTCTAAATTAAAAATTATTTTGATAAAAATAAATAAAGGATTAAAATAATTATGGAGAAAACCCATATCTTATCCATCCTTGTCGAGAATGAAGCAGGGGTATTAGCCAGGGTTTCAGGTCTGTTTTCGGCAAGAGGATTTAATATCGACAGTATTTGTGTGGCAAAAACACTCGAGAAAAATGAGTCTAAAATGATAATTACCACATCAGGAGACACTCAGATATTAGAACAGATAACAAAGCAGCTTAACAGACTGATAAATGTGATAAAAGTCCAGGAATTGACAGATGAGGATTCCGTGGTCAGGCAGACCGTTTTAATAAAAGTAAATGCCGATGAAACCACAAAAAGTGATATCGTTCGGATAAAGGATATATTCAGCGGCCGTATTATCGATGTTTCTAGAAACTCATATACGCTTGAGGTTACAGGTTCGGAAAGGAAGATAGAATCTTTAATAGATATTTTAAGGCCGCTTGGCATAAAGGATATAGTTATGACAGGAATAGTCGCAATACAGCGCGCAAGAAAGTTAAACTAATAAATAAATAATTTTGTAAGGGGGTTACCAATGAATATTTATTATGAAAAAGACGCCGATTTAAGGTTAATACAATCCAAGACTATTGCGATTATCGGGTATGGGTCTCAAGGTCATGCGCACGCCTTAAATTTAAAAGATTCAGGCGCGCATGTTATTATCGGACTCAGACCGGACGGCGGTTCATTTGAAAAGGCTAAAAATGCAGGTTTTGAGGTTTACCCTGTAAACGAGGCCGCAAACAAGGCAGATGTTATTATGATACTTCTTCCGGATGAAATTCACGGAAATGTCTATAAACAGGAGATAGCATCTAATTTAAAGGCAGGGAAATATCTTGTTTTTGCCCATGGTTTTAGCATTCACTTTAGACAGATAGTCCCGCCAAAGGAAATAAATGTTTTTATGGTAGCGCCAAAAGGACCCGGCCACCTTGTAAGGCACGAATTTGAAAAAGGCGGCGGAGTCCCGGATTTAATTGCAGTCCATAATGATTATTCGGGAAATACGAAAAATATGGCCTTATCTTATGCGTCCGCGATAGGCGGGGGAAAAGCGGGTATTTTGGAATCCACGTTTAAAGAAGAAACTGAAACAGACCTTTTTGGAGAGCAAACCGTTCTTTGCGGCGGATTGTCCGCCCTCATGACCGCTGGCTTTGAAACGCTTGTAGAGGCTGGTTATCAGGAGGAAAGCGCATATTTTGAGTGTATCCATGAGATGAAGCTTATCGTGGACCTTATATATGAAGGCGGCATTTCAAATATGAGATATTCGATTAGTAATACTGCTCAATATGGGGATTTGACAAGAGGACCAAGAATTGTAAACGAAAATGTAAAATCCGAAATGAAAAGGGTGCTCGAAGAAATCAGATCTGGAAGATTTGCGACGGAATGGATGCTCGAAAATAAAGCCGAGAAGCCGACATTCAATGCCTTAACGAGGAATGGCGAAGAACATCAGTTAGAAAGGGTTGGAAAAAGATTAAGGTCTTTAATGCCGTGGATTACTAAGAATAAGTTGGTTGACAAATCCAAAAATTAATTAAATTATAAAGCAATACAATAATAGACAACAGAAGACAACAGATGAAATATATAGCAAAAGAAGGGGTTGGTTTTATAATAATTTCTTTATTTGTTTCTTTTGTTTTTTTTATTTTATATTTTTATCTTAGCTATTCCGGCGATAAAACATTAAAGTATGTTTTTTTATCCTTATCCCTTATATTTTTGATATTTTTTATTTTTAATATCTATTTTTTTAGAGACCCCGAGCGTAAAACCGATTTAAAAGAAGATGAGATCCTGTGCCCTGCCGATGGCAGGGTTATTTTTTTACAGAGAGTGTTTGATGACAGATTTTTAAATCGGGAGGTTATAAAGATAAGCATTTTTATGTCACTTTTTGATGTTCATGTAAATAGGGTGCCGATAAACGGAAGGGTCGAAAAAATCATATATAATAAAGGAAGATTTTTTTCCGCTAATCTCGATAAGGCGTCTTTGGAAAATGAATTTAACGGGATAATTTTAAATTTGAATATAAGCAGAAGCGGTGAAAGAATTGCAAAAATAGCATTTGTTCAAATAGCAGGCCTTATTGCAAGAAGAATAGTGTGCAAAATTAAAGAAGGGGACTTCGTCACCTCCGGAGAAAGATTTGGTTTAATTAAATATGGTTCAAGATTGGATTTATACATTCCTCTAAATTTCGAAAATTATGTCAAGATTAACGACAGAGTTTTTTCGGGGAAAACAGTTCTGGGAAGATTGGCATAATTATAATAATAATCATAATAATGATAATAAAATTTCAATTGTTTATTGTTTATAGTTATTTATGGATGATTTAAATGTAGATAAAAAACATAAACAAAAAGCATTCCAAGCTTACAATACCTCTGCTAATATTTACAGAGATAGTATGACAAAAGGGGTTTTCCTGCTACCCAATCTCCTAACAAGCCTTTCTCTTTTTTCAGGTTTTTACTCGATTATAAACTCCATTAACGGAAAATTTTATATAGCGGGATGGCTTATTGTCGTATCTATTTTTTTAGATGGAATTGACGGAAAGGTTGCAAGGCTCACAAATTCAAACTCTAAATTCGGCATAGAATATGATTCCTTATCCGATTTAATAGCATTTGGGGTTGCCCCTTCCATATTATTGTTTAAATGGCAACTTTTTACCTATGGAAGACTTGGGTGGGCATCTATTTTTGTATATCTTTTGGGTGCGGCGCTTAGACTTGCAAGATTTAATATTCAGGTAAATTCGGTAGAGTATAATAAATTTAGCGGACTTCCTTCTCCGGCCGCCGCAGGCATGGTTGTTTCATCGATATTTTTTATGACAGGTCTTTCTATAAATTTTGCTGTGATAAGTAAGATTATGATTGCTTTAATGATAATTACCGGTTTATTAATGATAAGTAATATTAGGTATTTTGCTATGAAAGATTTATCTGTTTTTAAAAGAAGGCCTTTTGAGGTTTTGGCTTTACTTTCCTTATTAATTATAATAATTGTAGTAAAACCAATCATAGCCTTTTTTGTAATATTTTTCCTCTACACCTTCGTTTCGCCCCTATTGTATTTTTATATCGATAATGTTAAGATAAAGAGTGATAAAAAAGTAGGATAAATAAGGCTATGGGAGGCTTTATGGGTAGTGAAAATATTAAAAAAATAAAGATATTCGATACGACATTAAGGGATGGGGAGCAATCTCCCGGCGCCAGCATGAATACCTTAGAAAAGTTAAATTTAGCCCGCCAGCTTGCCCGCCTTGGGGTAGATGTTATCGAGGCAGGTTTTCCCATTGCGTCGGACGGCGACTTCGAGGCTGTGAAAGCCATAGCGGAGGAGATAAAAGGTGTTGAAATTGCCGGTCTTGCAAGGGCAAATGAAAAGGACATTTATAGGGCGTATTCAGCCGTAAAATATTCCGAAAAACCTGTTATTCATACCTTTATTGCAACCTCCGATTTACATCTTAAATATAAACTTAAGATGTCCCGTGAGGAGCTGTATGAAAAAGCGATTAACATGGTTAGATATGCCAAATCATTTGTTGAAAATATCGAATTTTCTGCTGAAGATGCCTCAAGAACCGATTCGGATTTTTTATATAAAGTAATAGAGGGAGTTATAGAGGCCGGCGCCACGACGGTAAATATTCCCGACACTGTTGGATACGCAACCCCTTTTGAATTTTTTAACTTCATTAAAAATATAAAGGATAAAGTTAAAGGTATTGAAAATGTCATCTTGAGCGTTCATTGCCACAATGATTTGGGTCTTGCCGTTGCCAACTCTCTTTCGGCTATTTTGGCGGGAGCTAATCAGGTTGAGTGCACAATAAACGGTATTGGAGAGCGGGCAGGAAATGCGGCGCTCGAAGAGATAGTTATGGCTTTGGATGTTAGAAAAGATATATATAACGCAATTACAAATATTAACACAAGCGAAATATACAGGTCTTCCCAACTTTTAACCCATATAACGGGCATATCGGTTCAGCCAAACAAGGCGATCGTCGGTAAAAACGCGTTTGCGCATGAGGCGGGTATTCACCAGGACGGTGTGTTAAAAGAAAAGACAACATATGAAATAATGACACCCGAAAGGGTTGGAAGGCAGTCAAATGATTTGGTATTGGGTAAACATTCCGGAAAGCATGCTTTTAAGGAAAAATTGGAATCTTTGGGATACTTATTAAACGATAAAGAAATAGAGGATGCCTTTGTTAAATTTAAAGCGCTGTCGGATAGAAAAAAAGAAATCTATGACGAAGATATCGATTCGCTTGTCGCAAAATCCCATTCATTTGAAAAGTATGAGCTTAAGTATGTCAATGTTGTTTGCGGCGATACTGTTACGCCCCTTTCGATGGTCAAGGTTATGGTTGACGGAGAACTGAAGCATAACTCTTCTTGCGGTAACGGCCCTGTGGATGCCGCTATTAATGCAATCGAAAAAATTGTTACGTCCAAAGCTAAAGTTATAGGATACGAGGTTAAATCTATCAGGGGGACGACCGAGGCTCAAGGAGATGTCTCTATTACTATAGAGGAAAACGGGGTTAATATAACAGGGAGAAGCGCTCATACCGATATTGTGGTTGCCAGCGCGAAGGCTTATGTAAACGCCTTAAATAAGCTCTATGTTCACAATAGTAATATAAAAAAATCTAGCCAGATAAATGTTTATGGCGATTTATAAGCAAAATAAATAAAAATAAGGAGATAATAGGGATGGAACGACCTCTTACCATTACCGAAAAGATAATCTTAAATCATACGAATCAAGATGACGTGTCGCCGGGTGATATAGTAAATGCTAAGATTGACATTGCCTTGGGTAATGACATTACTGCACCGATTGCAATAAAAGAGTTTGAGGCTATCGGGATGAAAACTGTTTTTGACAGGCAGAAGATAGCATTGGTGCCGGACCATTTCGTTCCCAATAAGGATATTTTAAGCGCAAAACAGGCAAAGATGCTCAGGGAGTTTGCTAAAACTCACGATATTAAATACTATTTTGAATGCGGCGAGGCGGGTGTCGAACATGCTCTTTTGCCGGAAAAAGGAATTGTTTTACCCGGGGATCTTGTAATAGGGGCTGATTCTCATACATGCACTTATGGGGCGTTGGGCGCTTTTGCCACAGGCGTGGGTTCAACCGATCTGGCATATGTCTTTGCCTTTGGCGAGCTGTGGTTAAAGATTCCAAAGTCTATTAAGGTGGTTTTTACAGGAAAGCCCGGAAAATGGGTTTCAGGCAAGGATTTAGTGCTGTATTTAATTGGGCAAATAGGTGTTGAAGGGGCAAATTATATGGCATTGGAATTTTCAGGGGACACGTTTAAATATCTTGGTATGGCGGATAGGTTTACAATAGCCAATATGGCGATAGAAGCAGGAGCCAAAAGCGGAATTTTCGAACCCGATGAGATTACCGAAGATTATGTCGAGAAAAGGGCAAAAAGAGATTATGTATTTTATAGAAGCGATGAAGGGGCAAAATATGCTAAGGTTTTAAATTTTAATACCGAAACGATAAATCCGCAGGTTGCGTTTCCTCATCTTCCCGAAAATAGCGTTGATATAAACGAAGCCTCTGCTAAAGATATTAAAATAGACCAGTCCGTTATCGGTTCTTGCACAAATGGAAGAATTGAGGATTTAAGGATAGCCGCTCAGATTTTAAAGGGGAAAAAGATTGCAAAATATACCAGATTAATCGTTATTCCCGCAACGAACGAGGTTTATAAGATGGCGGAAAAAGAGGGCTTGATAGATATATTTATGGATGCGGGGGGTGTCGTAAGCACTCCCACCTGCGGGCCATGTCTTGGCGGATATATGGGAATATTGGCCGATGGCGAAAGGGCAATATCTTCCACAAACAGGAATTTTAAGGGAAGAATGGGCGATGTAACAAGTGAGGTATATCTTGCAAATCCCGCTGTTTGCGCAGCATCGATAATACTCGGTAAAATTGCAAGTCCTGAAGAAGTAATGTAATTTAGTTAATAAGTAGCAATGACCTTATCCCCTCCTCTTGCGGGAGGGGTTAGAGGATGGTGGTATAACAATAAAAAATACGGGGTTTTTTATGATATTTAAGGGAAAAGTTTTTAAGTTTGGGGATAACATAGACACGGATGCTATAATTCCGGCAAGATACTTAAACGATTCAAGTGATGAGAATTTAAAAAAACACTGCATGGAAGACGCAGACCCAAAATTTTCCTCTAATGTTTCGAAAGGTGATTTTATTGTTGCGGGAAATAATTTCGGATGCGGTTCTTCAAGGGAACATGCCCCGAGGGCTATTAAAATTAGCGGTGTTCCGGTCGTAATTGCAAAGAGTTTTGCTAGGATTTTTTATAGAAATTCTTTTAATATCGGTTTATTTATTTTAGAAGCGGATACTGACGGCATAGATAACGGAGACACGCTTGAGGTAAATACCGAAAACGGCACGATTAAAAATCTAACTAAAAATACTGTTATAAATGCAAAGCCTATCCCTGAGTTTATGTCTGAGCTTGTCAGCGCCGGCGGCTTAATGGAATATGCGAAAAAAAAAGTTAAAGAAGGAGGACTTGGATAAATGATAAAATTGGCCCTTTTTGCAGGTGACGGCATTGGCTCCGAGGTTTCTGCAGAGGCTGTAAATGTTTTAAAATTTGTTTTGGATGAAAACAGTGTAGATTATGAAATAGAAGAAGACCTTGTCGGCGGGGCATCTTATGATGAATATAAAAATCCTATAACCGAAAGAGCCCTTAAGCTTGCTAAAGAATCGGATGCTATTATTTTTGGAGCGGTTGGCGGACCAAAATGGGAATCTTTGCCGATAGAGCTTAGACCGGAAAAAGCCCTTCTAACGCTAAGATACGACCTTGAACTTTATGCGAATCTTAGACCTGCAAAAATTTATAACGAACTTATAGATGCCTCACCCTTAAAAAAAGAGATTGTAAGCGGAACAGATATGATGATAGTCAGAGAATTAACCGGCGGGATTTATTTTGGACAGCCGAGAGGCGTTTTTGATATAGAAGGCGGTCAAAAAAAGGGTATAAACACTTTGGTTTATACAACGCAGGAGATAGAAAGGATTGCAAAGATAGCATTTGAAATTGCCCGTAAAAGAAAAAAAAAGGTTTTATCGGTTGATAAAGCAAATGTTTTGGAATCCACCGAGCTTTGGAGGCAGGTTGTCGCAAATGTATCAAAAGATTATCCTGATGTCGGGTTAAGTAATATGTATGTGGATAACTGTTCGATGCAGCTTATAAGACAGCCAAAATCGTTCGATGTTATTGTTACCACAAATATGTTTGGTGATATTCTTAGCGATGAATCATCGATGGTGGCCGGTTCTATCGGCATGCTGCCGTCAGCCAGTTTAAATGGCAAAAAGGGTATGTATGAGCCGATTCACGGCAGCGCTCCCGATATTGCAGGGCAAAATAAGGCAAACCCGCTGGCGGCAATTTTATCTATTGCAATGATGCTTCGTTATAGCTTTGATATGGATAACTTAGCTTTTGCAATAGAAAATGCCGTCGAAAATGTTATTAAAAAAGGGTATAGAACCCTTGATATTTACTCTAACGATGCAGGAACAAAACTTATCGGTACAAAAGAAATGGGTAAAGCGGTCGTCTCTGAGTTAAAAGGAGTTTTATGAAAAAAGATAAGTATAGTATTGGCATTATTGGAGCCACAGGATTGGTTGGGCGGGAATTTTTAGAAATATTGGAGCAAAGAAATTTTCCCGTTATGAAACTTTACCTGTTTGCTTCCGAAAATTCGATGGGAGAGGTTATAAAGTTTAAAGGCACCGATTATATCGTTGAAACATTAAACGAAGATTCTTTTAAAAAAAAGAAGATAGACATTATTTTGTCAAGCCCTGGAGCATCTGCCAGTTCAAAGTATTCCCCGCTTGCGGCAAAAGAAGGCGCTGTCGTAATTGATAACACTTCATATTTTAGAATGGATGATGATGTTCCTTTAGTTGTTCCGGAGGTTAATCCGGATGATATAAGGTATTACGGCAAAAAGAATATAATATCGAATCCTAATTGCTCCACCATTCAAATGGTTGTGCCGCTGAAGCCGATTCATGATAAATATAAGATAAAAAGGGTTGTTGTTTCGACTTATCAATCAACCTCAGGGGCAGGTAAAAAAGCGATGGATGAGCTTTTTTACCAAACCACAGGTGTTATAAACGCAAAAGGCGATATATTTCCCGAGAAATTTCCCATTCAAATTGCATTTAATTGCATACCGCAAATAGATGTTTTTAGCGAAGACGGCTACACCAAAGAAGAAATTAAGATGGTAAAAGAAACACATAAGATAATGCATGATAAGGGGATTGGCATAACAGCCACAACCGTTCGTGTACCCGTGTTCTTCTGCCATGGTGAATCCGTTAATATCGAAACCGAGAAGCCTTTTGATATAAAAGATATTAAAACTATGTTGTCCGAAACAAAGGGCATAAAGGTTGTGGATAATATATTTAGCGACAATCCTGATGAAAGGTATCCTTATCAGACGCATGTTGCAGGGTTGGACGATGTATTTGTAGGAAGAATCAGGAAAGATTTTTCTATACAAAATGGCTTAAATATTTGGGTTGTTGCCGATAACGTCAGGAAAGGGGCTGCCTTAAATGCCATTCAAATAGCCGAAATACTTATACAAAAGTATTTATAGACGACACAATTAATGTCAGAGTCCAAAAATCATGAGATAGTCAGGAATTTATCGGTCGTATCGTTTTTTACTTTAATAAGCAGAATTTTAGGTTTATTAAGGGATATTTGTATTGCATATTTTTTTGGCGCGGGGGTTGCTACCGATGCGTTTTTTGTCGCATTCAGAATACCAAATTTATTCAGGAGGCTTTTTGGAGAGGGGGGGCTTTCGGCATCCTTTATTCCTGTTTATTCGGAAAGCTTAGTCAAAAAAAGGACGAAGGATTCCCAAGACCTTTTGATGACCGTTTTCACCATTCTTTTTTTTATTCTTTTATTTTTATCGGTTATCGGTGTTTTGTTTTCTTTTGTATTTGTCGCTATAACCGCCCCCGGTTTTCTGAATAAGCCGGCCGAGTTTCATCTTACCTTATTTCTTACAAGGATGATGTTTCCTTATATATTTTTAATAGGGCTTACCGCATTTTTTGCCGGGGTTTTAAATGTTCATGGCTCTTATGCTCCGGGCGCAATGTATCCCATAATCTTAAATGTTTTGTTCATAATCTCCGCAATATTTCTAAGGCCGTTTTTTCATGAGGGCATATATGCGCTTGCCATTGGGGTGATGATTGGCGGCGTTTTACAGGTTTTATCACAAGTTTATTATATTAGGCGAAAAAAAATAAGGCTAAGATTTAGATTTAATTTAAAAAATAGCGATGTAAAAACCGTTTTTAAATTACTTACCCCATCTCTTCTCGGGATGGCTGTAATACAACTTAATTTGCTATTCGATACACTTCTTGCATCGTTTCTGTCTTCCGGAAGTATATCATACCTTTATTACGGGGATAGACTTTATCAATTTCCGCTTGGGGTATTTGCAATAGCATTGCAAACGGCTATTTTTCCGGCTCTATCAGCCTCTTTTGCAAGGAAAGATGTTAAAGAAGTCGATAATGCATTTAATTTTTCAACATCCCTTATGTTTTTTATAATAGTTCCTTCAAGTATCGGGTTGATCCTATTAAGAAATCATCTTGTAAGGTTAATCTATATGCATGGGGTTTTTAACCTGATGGATGCGCAAAAAACAGCATCTGTTCTGCTTTTTTTTATTATAGGTTTGTGGGCGTCCGCTCTCTTAAGAACGGTTATCCCGGTTTTTTATTCTATGAAGGATACAAAGACGCCTGTTAATGCAGCCGTATATTCTTTGATATTAAACATTATTCTTGCCATCATCCTTATGCAAGTAATGGGGGTTGACGGATTGGCTTTAGCCTCGAGTATTTCTTTAATTTTTAACTACCTATTCCTTTTAAGAAAGCTTTATTTAAAAAAGGGGATAGGTTTAGGAAGTGGTTTTTTTAAGTCTTTCACACAGACCATAACAGCAAGCGTAATTATGGGGGTTTTTGTAGAGTTCATAATAATTATTTGTAGTAAATTAAACTATCACTCTTTGCTGATTGTGGCAGCTTCCCTTGTCATAGGCGTAGCATCTTACCTTTTTATTTCGTTTGTCTTTAAAAATGAGTCATTTTATGCGATTAAGCAAGTTTTAACAAAAAGAAATAATTTACTTTAAACAAATAAGCACTTTGTAAACCGTCTATTCAGGACAACTATAATGCGTTCCACTTATTATAATTTTATAATTTTTTTCGGAAAATGGTAAAGTTAAACAAAAAGGAAAAAATAAATAGGTTGGGTAAAATAAATGGATTTTTTTGGAAAACAAAATAAAAACGGGTTCACACTTCTTGAGGTTTTGGTGGCACTTATAATTCTAAGTATAGGTCTGATTCCGCTAATAGCCTCGGAACTGGAAGCCCAAAATTCTCACGTAACCGTTAATACAATTAACAAAGAGATTATTTTTGCTAAAAACATTATGTCAAATATAAAACTTTATGGTAATATATTTCCTTTAAATAAAAAGGGTTCGGTAAAGGATGATAAACGATTCAGTTTCAGAGAGATTATAATAAGCGCCGCCCTTCCCGGCATTTATCAAATTAAGGTATATGTTTTTAAAAAGGGTACACCTTATAAATCAGGGATTTTATTAAAGGTGCTATCGAGTTAGTAAAGAATTTTTGTTTTAAATTTTGACTTTTTTATTAATAATGCTATAATTGTTTATATAAAATTAAAATAAAAATAATAAACCAAATAATCAAGTAAGAGTTTAAGAGTTATATATTAATATTTCCAAGGGGTCGTCAAAACACAATTTGAGAACTGTTAGCAGTAAAGCTCATAAGGCGCCGGTTAAGTGCGGAATCGCCGGGCAGGATACGGCGCAGGCGGTTATGGTAAGGGAACCGGGGGCAAAGGAGAATACTCCCCTCCCCCGCATTAAAAAGATTGAATTAGAAGATATTGAACTTTTTAATAAGTTTTCCGGCACATCCTCTCATATACTTAGTATTATCGAGGCCGAGTTTACGGTAGATGTTTCCGTGAGGGGCAATGTTTTGTTAGTTAAAGGGATGAAAGAAAATGTCAATAATTGTGCATCATTTATTTACGATATCATAAATTTGTATAAAATAAAAGCCGATATTCCAGATGACGATTTGATAAGATTGGCAAGGGCGAAGGTTGAAAATCCGAAAGTAAATATTCGCACCCAGCTTTATGATGCCGTTTTAATAACACCAAGAAAAAAGGTTATAACTCCCAGAACGATAAATCAAAAAAAATATGTGGATGCCATTTATAAAAATGATATAGTTATCGGTGTTGGACCTGCCGGAACAGGTAAAACTTATCTTGCTATGGCATGCGCAGTATCATTATTTCAAAAAAAATTGTTTGACAGGATAATATTAACCCGTCCTGCTGTGGAGGCAGGTGAAAAGCTGGGCTTTCTTCCGGGGGATATTGCCCAAAAAATTAATCCTTATTTAAGGCCTTTATATGATGCTCTATATGAGATGATCGAGTTTGATAAGGCAATAAAACTTGTCGAAACAGATATTATAGAGGTTGCGCCAATTGCTTTTATGAGGGGTAGAACGCTCAATAACTCTTTTATAATATTGGATGAAGCGCAAAACGCCACAAACGAACAGATGAAGATGATGCTTACAAGAATTGGTTCCGGTTCCAAGATTGTTGTAAACGGCGATATAACACAAACCGACCTTCCGTTAGATAAAGAATCCGGTCTTATCACTGCTAGCAAAATTTTAAACAATATTGAAGGAATTGAAGTAATTTATTTTAACAGGGCAGATATACTGAGGCATAAACTTGTTCAAAATATAATAAAAGCCTATGAAACGAACGAAATTTCTCGAGTTCCTAAAAAATAACACCTTAGAAGCCAAAAACCGTTATTATCCCCTTTTAGCAATACTTTTAATATCCTCTATACTTTTGACCTTTTTGCTATACAATGGAGTGGAATTCATTAAGAACAAGTATAAAGCTGGTGAAATTGCAAAAAGGACAATAATAGCAAAAAAAAGTTTTAGATATATTAATGTAAAGGCGACGAATAAACTTCTTAAACAAAAAATTGAAAATACGCCGGATGTTTATTTATATTATCCCGAGACCAAGGTTACGCTTTCAAGAAAGATTAGGAGGGCTTTTGCTTTTGCAAGATCTTATAAACAGGGTCATACCAAAAATAATAAAAATTTAGATATATCAGAAAATATATTTGCTTCAAGGCTTGGCATCAAGTTAGACAAGGCAACCCTCAACGAGTTTTATTTCTTGAACTATAATAAAAATATCGAAACTTATATCTTAAAAATTGTTAGAGATATTTATAAAAAGGGCGTTTTGTCAAAATCGCCCTCGAATGATAAAAAAATAGAGATAAGAAATGTAATAACAAACAGTTCAAAGATAATAGGCTATCCTCAGATATTTTTCACATTTAAAAAGGTCAAAGGTTTCACATATTATTATACGAGACAGTATTTGAGTTTTTTGCCGTCTTATATGCAAAATGATATATATAAATTAGTTTACCGTATTACTAAGCCTGACATTGTGTATTCAAAATATCTTACTTTAAAAAAAATAGAGGATGTTAAAAAGAAAAACCCGCTTATTTATATACATGTGGATAAAGGTATCCTTCTGATAAGCGCAGGCAAGCTTATCACTAAATCCAAGGCTCTGGAGCTAAATACCTATGAATCGATATTTAAATTAAAAAATAACATTCCATCTTTAATTGGTCTCTTTTTTGTTGTTGTAATTCTTTTGTCGCTTTCTTATATCTTTCCTTACAGATATATCAGGAAGTTCAGGATATCGCTTGATTTTAAGAATATTCTTTTTATCGTTACGATTTTAATAACATCCATTTTAATCATTAAAGCGGGAATTATTTTTGCGAATGCCCTAACTTTATATTTTCCGTTTATTAATAGTAACGATATTTATTACTTAATACCCTTTGCCTTTGGTCCCATGCTAATTAGAGTAGTGTTGAATTCCGAGGTGTCGGTTGTTTATATAGCTCTTTTTTCGATTTTAACGTCAATAATTTTTAAGAACTCCATCTTTTTTATGATTTACACATTTGGCGGAAGCCTCATTGCCTCCTACGAGGTTTTTGATTTTTCTTCACGGGGAAGGATAGTAAAAGCGGGAATTATAACGGGCATTTTAAATGTCTGTATGGTTATCGCATTTGCTTTGATAAGGCTTAACTTAGTTAATATTCAGAATATTTATAGCATTATCTTTGCATTTTCATCCGGCGTTATTTCATCTATAACGGTAATCGGACTGATACCTTTACTTGAAAGAATTTTTGGATATACAACGGATTTTAAACTATTAGAACTCTCAAATACTAATCACCCTTTATTAAAACAATTATCTATTGTGGCTCCGGGTACTTATCAGCATTCGATAATGGTTGCTACATTGGCGGAATCAGCCGCATCAGCCATTGGGGCAAATCCCCTGCTTACAAGGGTTTCGAGTCTATATCACGATATAGGAAAGATTATAAAACCAAATTATTATATCGAAAATATTTCAAATCAGGAAAATCCTCACGATAAACTTGCCCCCACGATGAGTAGTTTAATAATAGCCTCTCATGTTAAAGAGGGGCAAGAGCTTGCGAAAAAATATAAGTTGGGAACCAGAATAGAAAATACGATTATTGAACATCATGGAACCTCTATGATTGGAGCATTTTATGAGAAGGCTTCCATGGAGAATAAGGATGAAGGCCTTTCTAAAGACACATTCAGATACAGTGGAAAAAAACCTCAAACCAAGGAGGCCGGAATAATAATGTTAGCTGATTCAGTGGAGGCTATTTCAAGGACTATGGTGAATATTTCTCCATCTCGGTTAGAATTAATGGTCAGGAAGACGGTGAATAGAATTTATAACGACGGACAACTTGACGAGTGCGAGTTGACATTAAAAGATCTGCATATTATAGGGGATGCATTTGTTAAGGTGTTAAATAGCATTTTTCACCAGAGAATTCCTTATACGGGCAGATCATTAGAATATGAAGACAATGAAGCCAAAGAAGGTAATAAATATAACGAACCTCCAGCGAAAGCAGAGGGTAAATCAAAAGTCAGTCCGCTATATCGTTCATAGTGTTATTCAGAATCTTTTTTGCGGCTCTTACGAAATCGATATAGTTTTTTGCTCCCCGGCTTATATACAAAAATTAAACAAAATTTACCGAAATAAAAATGCCAAAACCGATGTTTTATCCTTTGCAATCAAAGAATATGTCGGGGATATTTTTTATATAGGAGAAATCTATATTGCCCCATCCGTTGCCCAAAAAAACTATTTAAAATACAAAGATTTTTGGGAAAAAGAAAAATGGATTAAAAATAGTAATAACGGCAAGACAAATTCAAATAAGATTAACGGGTTTAACAAGGAGTTAACCCTTTTGCTAATTCACGGAATTTTACATCTTTTCGGATATGTTCACGATGAAGAGCATATTTTAGATATTAACGATGAAACTTACGATAAAGAAATGAAGGATATGCAAAAATTATTATTCGATAAGTTTTAAATATTATGGAGAGCAGTAATATTAAAATTAAAGACGATTATAAACATAAGGATAAAAAATATACCCCGCAAACATGGACCGAGTCGTTAAATGTGGCAATAGAAGGCATAATACTTGCCACAAAGACCGAAAGGAACATGCGGATTCATTTTATAGTCGCTTTAAGCGCAATCTTACTCGCTCTTTTTTTGCGATTGTCTAAAATTGACCTGCTTTTGATATTTATTTCCGCATTTTTTGTCTTATTTGCCGAAACTATTAACACTTCGATAGAATATCTATCCGATTATATCTCTGAAGAAAAATCTCTTAAAATGGCCGCCGTAAAAAACTTGGCGGCAGGAGCGGTTCTTTTGTCGGCTTTTGGATCATTTATCGTAGGTTATGAAATCTTTTCAAAATACCTTTATTATATGATATACTACATTTTAAATATGATGAGAACATCGGGTTCGGATATTTCAATTGTCGTTATATCGTTTGTTTTTGTTGCTATAATCGCAATAAAGGCATTGTTTAATAAGGGTACGCCACTTCGAGGCGGGCTGCCGAGCGGGCACTCCGCTATTGCTTTTTCGATATGGCTAATAGTTTCATTTTTAACATTAAATCCTATTGTTTCACTTCTTACATTTATTTTAGCTTTGCTTATAGCCTTTTCTCGAATAAATAGCGGCACGCATACAAGACTTGAGGTTTTTGTCGGCAGTTTAATAGGTGTTTTGATAACCGCTCTAATTTTCAAACTGTTTTATTTTTAAATATATCCGTTTTTCTTTCTAAACAAGGGTTTATATGATGATTGATAAAAAAAATATAAAAAATAATGAAGACTGTGAAAAATATTCGGGGTTTCAGGGATTAATAAATATAGTCAAGAAATTGCGTTCAAAAGAGGGCTGTCCGTGGGATAGAAAACAGACCGAAGAGACATTGAAGCCTTATATTATAGAAGAGGCTTACGAGGTTGTAGATGCGATAAGTTCCGGAGACAAGATAGACATAATGGAAGAATTGGGCGATTTACTTCTTCAAGTTATATTCTTATCGGATATTTATGAAGAAAAAAAAGAATTTTCGTTAGATAATGTAATAAATGTTATAATTAAAAAATTGATTAGAAGACATCCGCATGTTTTTGATGCCAATTTTTCATTAAAAGAGGGGGAGTGTTTAGACGATGTTATTCTTAAAAATTGGGAAAAAATTAAGGCTGAAGAGAAAAAAGAAAAGCAACAAGCCATTAGCAGCCCTTTAAAAACAAAAAACCCTTCCGTGTATGTATCCGAAAGTTTACCCGCTCTTCACAGGGCTAACATGATACAGGAAAAGGCTAAAAGATTAGGACTTGATTTTGACAATATTAATGATGCCTTTAATAAGATTTATGAAGAGCTTAACGAGCTTAAAAATGAATTAAATGCAATTAAAGATAAACCGAAAGATGAAAATGTTTTAAATAAGATTAAAGAGGAATACGGGGATATAATATTTTCGGTTGTAAATATAGGAAGATTTTTAGACATTCATCCTTGCAATGCTTTAAATGTATCATCTAATAAATTTATAAAAAGATTTGGTTATATCGAGAAAAAGGCACCCTCGCCAATTTCTGAACTTAGCCCTCAAAAGATTGATGATTTATGGGAAGAATCAAAAAAGTTTCTTTAAAATTTAATCTTTAGTATAAAATAAACAGTCAAATTGTATATTATATAATGTTAAAAATTTCCAAAGACATTTTAATTAAGACCTCTGTGTCGGTACTATCGGGGCTGCTTATCGCCTTTTTATTCCCTAATTTTAACCTTGAATTCCTTGCATGGTTTGCCATTATCCCGCTTTTATATGTAATAAATAAATCCAAAGGTTTTAAAGAATCATTTTTTTACGGTTTTATAGCGGGGCTTGTTTCTTATATTTTTATATTGTACTGGATAGTATATACCGTCCATGTTTTTGGCAATCTTCCATATTATATAGCTGTCTTTGCCCTTTTGCTTCTTTCCGCTTATTTAAGCCTGTACATTGCTTTATTTGCAGGGTTTAGCAAAATTTTATTAAATAATTATAAAAGGCTAAGCATTATTTTAATTCCGTCATGCTGGGTTTTTTTCGAGTTTCTAAAATCAAACCTGCTGACAGGTTTTCCGTGGGAAAATTTAGGTTTTTCCCAATATTTAAATCTTCCGTTTATTCAAATTTCCAATATAATCGGTGCATTTGGGCTTTCTTTTATAATAGTTCTTATTAATTATGCCTTGTTTCACTTTATATTTCTTAAAAAAGAATTATCCAAAAAACAGGCATTATTTGAACTTATTTTAACATTATTTGTTTTTATATCGGCTATATTATACGGCTATTATAATATTTATTCAGTGAGGACGTCGTTAAATGATAAAAAACCATTAGAAGTTGCTTTAATTCAGGGGAATATCGGGATGTTTCAAAAATGGAAAATTACAAAAAAAAGGACAACCGGAATTTATTTAAATTTAACTAAAAAATCTTTAAAATATAGGCCCAAAATCGTTGTATGGCCTGAAACGGCGCTTCCGTACATTGTATCTTTTTATCCATATTACTGGAACAGGGTTATGAATTTTGTGAAAAAAAATAATATCGATTTAATTTTCGGGGCCATAGGGGTGAGGTTTTTCAACGGAAAATACCATTATTACAATAGAGATTATATGTTTGACAAATCCGGAAAATATTCTTATTACGATAAAAATCATCTTGTTCCGTTTGGTGAATATATTCCATTAAGGCATCAGTTTCCCTTTTTGGCTCATATTCTAAAAGGAACAGGTATCGGAAATTTCACGCCGGGTAAAAAGTTTAGAATTTTAAAGGGCGGTGAGATTAAAGCCGGCTCTATGATCTGTTACGAAGCATATTTTGACTCATTGGTAAGAAATTTTTCGAATGACGGGGCAAATCTTTTAATTAGTATTACGGACGACGCCTGGTATGGCAAAACAGCGGCTCCGTACCAGGATATGTCTATGACCGTTTTTTCGGCTGTAGAAAACGATAGGTATGTGGCAAGGGCTGGAAATTCAGGAATTAGCGGGATAATATCGCCGAATGGCAAGATACTGGAAGAAACAAATATTTTTAAAAGAACATTTATGATAGGATATGTAAAATTAATTAATAAAAAGACTTTTTTTGTTTTATATGGTAACATATTTACTTATGTTGTTATGGCCCTTTTTTCTTTATCTTTAATATATCTAATAATATTGTATCTTTTTTTAAATAAATCTTTAAAAAAGCGGATTTAAATTTTATAATATCTAAGGGAGATTGTTATAATGCCTGATTCGACGATAAGCCATGTTTTTAACTTAAGCCTTTTAGACAGAACCGTAAAAGGTCTTGACGATAAACTTTTAAAAATCGGGAGGAGGCTTTGAAGTAGGTAGATTAGAAGAAAGACTTAAAGAGATAGATGAAATATCCGCAAAGGATGGTTTTTATAACGATATTTCTTTCTCGACATCGGTGCTAAAGGAAAAGTCGGCAATAGAAAATAGATTGAAGCCGTTTTATAAAGTCTATGACGAATTTAAAAATATAAAGGATTTATACGATCTTTCTTTAGAGAGTAACGACGAAAATATGTTATCCGATCTTATGGAGAGCGTAAAACCGCTTGAAAAAGAGGTTTTACGATTAGAGATAGATATTACTCTTTCCGGAAAAGACGATAAGTTTAACGCTATCGTTGAAATCCATGCAGGTTCCGGCGGAACGGAGTCGATGGACTTCGCAAGTATGCTTCTGAGAATGTATTTAAGATGGGCGGAACGAAAAAGATTTAAAACTACGATAATGGAATATAATGCAGGGGAAGAAGCCGGCGTTAAGAGTGTAACATTTGTTGTATATGGGGAATTTGCCTATGGTTATCTTAAGGCAGAAATTGGGGTTCACAGGCTTGTCAGGATTTCCCCTTTTGATGCCAATAAAAGAAGACATACATCCTTTGCCTCTGTTTTTGTCTATCCGGAAATAGATGATAACATCGATATTGTTATAGACGAAAAGGATTTGAGGATAGATACATATCGTTCGAGCGGGGCGGGTGGCCAGCATGTCAATACTACGGATTCGGCTGTTAGAATTACACATATTCCGACAGGAATTGTTGTGGCTTGTCAAAATGAAAGGTCCCAGCATAAAAACAGGGATGTTGCATATAAGCTTTTAAGGGCAAGGCTATACGATTATTATAAAAAGAAAAAAGAGGAAGAGGAAAATAAACTTCAAAAAACCAAAAAAGAAATATCCTGGGGCTCTCAGATAAGGTCGTACACACTTAATCCAAATCGTGTAATAAAGGATCATAGGACAGGGGTAACCATTTATGACGACCAAAGTGTTTTTGACGGGGATATAGATGAATTTATTAGTGCATATTTGCTTGTGGTAAAGGCAAAGGATTAAGGGGGGGCAGTTTTGGAGCAAGATATTAATATTGTCGAAAAAGGGCGCACCATAAAGCTAAAAAAATTAAAAGAAAAGGGAATAAATCCTTTCGATAATAATTTTATAAAAAAAGAAAATATTAAAGATATTATAGAAAAATATAGTTCAAAAGACAGAGAGTTTTTTGAAAATAATATAATTACCGTAAAAACGGCGGGCAGAATAGTTATTATAAGAAATTTTGGCAAAGCTTCATTTTTTAGGCTTCGGGATGGTTTCGAAGAGATCCAATGTTATATCCAAAAAGGTGTAGTAAAAGATAGTGATTTTGAACTTTTTACCGAATTTATCGACGCAGGAGACATTTGTTGGATAGAGGGGCATCTTTTTAGGACGAAGACAAACGAATTAACGATAAAAGTAGAGCGCACAGGCGTCCTAACTAAATCAATTCTGCCTTTACCCGAAAAATGGCACGGACTTAAGGATATCGAGGTTAGGTTTAGAAAAAGATATGTAGATTTAATAGCAAATAGCGAGGCACGCGAGATATTTAAAAAAAGGGCTCAGACGATCAATTTTATACGCTCGTTTTTAAATGCCGGCGAATTTTTGGAGGTAGAAACACCGATTATGCAGGCTAACCCGGGCGGCGCAACGGCAAGGCCTTTTAAAACCCATCATAACGCCCTTAATTTAAACCTTTATATGCGAATTGCCCCCGAACTATTTTTAAAAAGATTAGTTGTCGGTGGTTTTGACAGAGTTTATGAGATTGGGAGAAATTTCCGAAATGAGGGTATTTCCGTAAAACACAATCCCGAATTTACAATGTTAGAATTCTATATGGCATATGCAACATATGAAGATTTAATGAATTTTGTCGAAAAGATGCTTTCAGAGCTGGCAATGCATATTTGCGGGACTTTTCAAATCAATTATGCCTCTGATAAATTGGACTTTACCCCCCCATTTAAAAGAATAAAATTAAAGGATAGCTTATATGAAGTTGCGAGGTTTAAACCCGAGGATATCGACTCTTCTTTAAAGCTTTATGATATTTTATCGGCGAGAAATGTTTCAAATATAAGTAAAAATGACAGTTATGGAGAATTATTGACTCTTTTGTTCGACGAAATGGTTGAGCCAAAACTTATAAACCCTACTTTTGTTACCGATTACCCTGTTGAAAGCTCTCCGCTAGCTAGAAGGAATGATAAAAACCCGGAGGTTGTGGATAGGTTTGAACTTTTTATAGCAGGAAGAGAAATAGGAAATGCCTTTTCGGAGCTTAACGATCCGTTTGATCAGGAAGAAAGGTTTAAGGCGCAGGTAGAGACAAAAATTAAAGAAGGTCTTCCTGTGGAAATGGATGATGATTATATCGAGGCGCTGAAACAGGGGCTTCCCCCTACCGCCGGCTGCGGAATAGGCATAGATAGAATTGTTATGCTTTTAACAAACTCTTACTCCATTAGAGACGTTATACTCTTTCCCTTGCTTAAGCCTGTTAAATAAATAATATACGAATATGAATTTTCATACAAATATTGCTATTCATTATTTGAAGCCGAAAGACAATTCATTTATATCTTTATTGAGCTCTATATCTATATTGGGCATAGTGATAGGCGTAATGGCTTTGATTGTTGTCATATCCGTAATGAGCGGTTTTGACCATGCCCTTGAAAAAAAGATTATCGGAATAGAATCCCAGATTATTGTACTGAATTATAGCGGTTCCATTAAACATTATAGCGATGTAATGAAAGATATATCAGGTATAAAAGGGGTTGAAAGTGTTTCACCCTTCATTTATACTGATATTATGATTTCTTCCGCCAATACTTCAACAGGCAGTGTTTTAAGGGGAATAGATATTAAAACCGAAGAAAAGGTAACTAATCTTAAAAAATATTTAATTAAAGGGAGTTTAAGCGGACTTAACAGTAAAAAATATAATGGCATAGTCCTTGGAAAGGTTCTGGCGCAAAATCTTGGGGTATCGGTGGGAGATAAGGTACTTATAATGTCTCCGGAAGGGCAGATTACCCCGTTTGGCGTTATGCCAAAAACCGAAAAGTTCACCGTTTGCGGAATTATAAACAGCGGCATGTATAATTATGATTCCACATTTTCTTTTATCTCGATAAAAAATGCTCAAACGTTTTTGGGATTAGATTCTAATACTGTTACGGGAATAGAGGTTAGGCTTAATAAAATAGGGCTTGCAAACCTGTATGCAAAAAAAATCGGCAAGGTATTAAACAAAAAGCCGTCGTCGTCTTTTTATGCATTAAGTTGGGAGGAACTTAACAAAAACCTGTTTTCCGCCATAAAATTGGAAAAGCTTACCATGTTTATTATTCTCTCTTTGATTGTATTGGTGGCGGCATTTAATATTATTTCGACATTAATAATGGTTGTTATGGAAAAGAGGAAAGATATTGCAATATTAAAGTCTATCGGGGCAAGTTCAAAAGATATAATGATTATTTTCATGATGCAGGGTATAATAATTGGTCTTATAGGAACTTCGCTCGGGCTTATATGCGGATTTTTAATTGGGTATCTTGAAAAGACGTATCATATAATAAGCCTGCCGTCCTCTGTTTATTACATAACAACGCTTCCGGTGAGAATGACCCTTGGCGAGTTTGTGGTAATCGGTTTTAGCGCCCTTTTCTTAAGCTTTATAGCAACACTATACCCATCCTATAAAGCAAGCAAAATAGACCCTGCAGAGGGTGTAAGACATGAATAAAAATTATGGAATTGAAAATCAGCGGTCCGCAGGACCAGCGCAGCTAACCTCATTGGCAATACGCTTAAAGAGTGTGAGCAAAATATTTAAAACAGGAGACGAAACCGTTAATGTTCTGAATGAAGCCGATTTAGAAATAAAAGAGGGAGAAACATTTGCAATAACAGGAGAATCCGGGACAGGCAAAAGCACTCTCCTTCACATTATGGGCACCCTTTTAAAACCTGATTCCGGGAGTGTCGGATATTTTAATAATCCGGATATATATGGACTCACAGATAAAAGTCTTTCAAAATTTCGCAATGAAACGATAGGTTTTGTTTTTCAGTTTCATTATCTTTTAAATGAATTTAGTTGTGTTGAAAATGTTGCTATGCCTTTATATATAAGGAATGAACCAAAAACAAAGGCGTTAAGTATCGCGCGTGATTATTTATGTGAGCTGGGACTTGAGCACAGGTTAAATTTTAAGCCGCATATGCTTTCAGGAGGAGAACAGCAAAGAGCGGCAATTGCACGGTCGCTTATAGGGTCTCCAAAGGTTGTTTTGATGGACGAACCAACAGGCAACTTAGACCCGCGCCATGCCGAAAAACTGCATGAGATAATCATAAATCTAAATAAAAAATATAATAAAACGCTGGTTGTCGTAACACATGACAAAGAATTTTCAAATATGATGAACCATAAAATTAAAATCGTAAACGGTATTATAGAACATATAAATTGACATATAATTTATTATTTGATAGGTTATTACAATGAAATTTTTTAAGTTATACTTATTTTTACTTTTTATTTCGTTTATTATTGTTTTAAATTCGGCAAAGGCTTATGCTTTATTAAACAACAAGAATGTCTTTGTGGGGGTTTTTCACCAAAAAGGAACCCCGACATTTAAAAACATCGATAAATCGTTTGTTTCTGTTTTTAAAACCTATCTGAATTCAAGAAAACCATACTTTGTATTGGCATATACCTCCCTTAAAAAGCCGCCGTATTTTAATTTTAATACAAAGATGAATCTTGCCAAAATAAAAAAGCTCGGCATAAAATACCACTCAAATTACATTATAACAGGCAGTATTGCAAGGTTTGGATTTCATTACGATATCCACACCATGCTGATAGACATAGCCGATATTTATAGCTCTAAAACGATAAAATATTCCGGTGCGGGTAAAAAATCTTTAGAAAAAAGTATGTATGCTTTGTCCCAAAGGGTATCCTCGTTAATTTCAAGCCGCCTAAAAGCTGCAAAGACTAAAAAGCGAGTCCCCATTTCAAAAAAGATTTATTCTATAAGAGTAAAAGGCAATATAAGAGTGGGTGCCTCGTTTATCGTAAGTAAAATTAAAATAAAAAAGGGTAGCTATTATTCAATTAAAAAAATTAACGAAAGCGTTAAAGACCTTTATAAAACAGGATATTTTAGAAACATAATGGTCAATGTCAAACCAGCGCCGGTCGGGTTAATAGTCACTTTTATGGTGTCTGAAAGACCATACATTAAATACATTAAATACTCAGGCAACGGGTCCGTAAGTATAAAGAAAATCAAAAAAATTATAAATCTTAAGGTTAATTCGCCTTATAGCTCTTATGACTTAGATAAAGCATTAAAAACTCTAAAATTTATATACTCGGTTGAGGGATATTATAATGCAAAAATAAAAGTAAAAAAGGCAACCTTTCCTGGCAATTATATCGGCATTCATTTTATTATAAACGAAGGTTCCCCTGTAATGGTTAAAAAAATTAAATTTGAAGGCAATAGCTCTTTCCTTTCATCAAAACTTCAATCCGTAATGGGCCTAAAAACGATTGATTGGTTGACATGGATAACAGGAGCGGGAAAGTTTAAAAAGGCAAAATTAAATAACCAGATTATTAAATTATTAAGTTTTTATTACAACCACGGTTATATCAATGTAAGAGTTAAAAAACCCGTATTCATTTTCTCTAAAAACAAAAAGTATGTGACCATTATCATAAAAATAGTCCAGGGACTGCAATATAGAATATCGAGCGTTGACCTTGAAATAAAAAATGTTAAAAAGGATTCAGGGGAATATATTTCCGTTAAAAAACTTATAACAACAAGAGTAGGAGATATTTTTAACAGAAAAAACATTGAAAAAGAGATACTCAATATTACTAAGTTTTACACAAACAAAGGGTATGCCTTTGCAAATGTAGAGCCATCCATAAAAATTAGACAAAAAACAAATTCTGTTTTAATTAAGCTGATAGTTCACAAGGGCAAGGTCGCAAAATTCGGCAAAATTACGATAACGGGAAACGATGTCACTTACAGTTATGTCATACTCAGGGCGCTTGTGTTTTATCCAGGTGAAAATTACTATCCTAAGCTTATAAAAGCATCGAGGCAAAATCTAAAAAACCTGCAGTATTTTAAACATGTTACTATTACTACAGAAAAGGTTCCTGGTAAAAGCGTATTAAATGTGAAAGTGCATGTAAAAGAGCAAAATACCGGTAAATTTACGATTGGCGGCGGTTATAGCTCTGCCACAGCTTTTATGGCAATATCATCCATCTCGGAGTCAAATTTATTTGGGACAGGTATATCTGCTTCTTTAAACGCTCAGGTTGGCGGACCGTATCAGTCGTATAGTTTTAACATCATTCAACCGTACCTTACTTATATTTTTGCAAGACCTTTATCGTTTAATTTATCTTTATATGATACCTTTAACGGTCTTTACTATGAATTCGCCTATCGTTCAGTTGGCGGTTCGATTACCTTAGGTTATCCACTTTATGGAAATGTCCTTACGGAATATTTTAGGTACCTTTTAGAGGAAGATACATCGGTCATAATTCCAGGTCTTTTGAATATCTTACCTCAAGGAAGGCTAATAACAAGTGAAGCCTCTTTAACGACGGTTTATAGCACATTAAATAATCCTATGGTTCCGACTGCAGGTAATTTGGATAGTTTCAGGGTAAGTTTTGCCGGTCCTCCGATTGGCGGAAATGACGATTTCGTTAAATTTGTGGCGCAAGCAAACCATTATACCCCGTTATGGTGGGGGACATCTTTTATGGAGGGGGCGCAGGCAGGTTATGTAGCTACAACGAAGCCTTCCGTTGCATTGCCGATATACCAGAGATTTTTTGTCGGCGGTATAATGAATACATACCCGCTTTTAGGGTTTATGTATGATTCAGTCGGTCCAACGCAAAATGGTTTGCTTATCGGCGGAACAAAGATGTTTACGGTTCAGGCAAAATATTCGATACCTATACTTAAGAGGATGGGTTTCTATGGATTTTTATGGTGGAATGCCGGTAATGCATGGGGGCAGAGTGAACCTATATTTCCGGTGAATCTCGTACAAGCGGCAGGAATCGGTTTTAACTGGTATTCACCGTTTGGTCCTATAACTGTTACTTACGGTAAAATAATCGGGACGCCGATAAACGGAAATAATGCTACCAGGATTCAGTTTAGTTTAGGTCAAGGTTTCCCCGGTATTTAGCGATAAAAAAAATAAAAAATAAAAGAAGGAGATTTTATGAAAAGATTAATTTTTAATTTAAGTTTTATGACAGGTTTAATTTTATTTGCCGTGGTTTTAACTTCCTCTAAAAATGTGTGGGCTATAGGTTCTCACATTGCCGTAGTTAATATGCAAAGGGTTATCTCTATGTCAAATCAGGGTAAAAAAGCTGATGCGGAGCTAAAGGGTTTAGTTACTAAATATAAATCCAGATTGATAGCAATGAGGAAAAAAATTGCCTCGCTTCAGGCTGATTTAAAAAATAACGGTTCTATAATGTCTGCAACCGAAAAAGCAAAAAAGACAAAAGAATTTGAAACGGATATATCTAAGTTTAGATCCGAGGAGAAACATGTTCAGGGTGTTATAGCGGAAAAAAGGTATGAACTTTTAAGAGGTATAGTTGCTAAAGCCGATGCTATTATAAAAAAAATGGCAAATAAAAACGGGTACTTGCTTGTTATTGATCGCCCAAGCGTCGTTTATAGGTCAAATTCGATAGACATCACAAATGAAGTCTTAAAACAAATGAATTTAAAATAAATAAACTTAAACGCAAAAATTAATATCCCAAATCTCAGGTTGTTTCATTTTATGCCCATATTATTGGACGATATTATTAAAAAGCTCTCTTTAAGAGTTATCGGTGATTTACCAAAAAATATAACCGTAACGGGTATCGGCTCTTTAAAAGATGCTAAAGATACCGAGATATCTTTTGTCTCAAATTCAAAATATATTAAATACCTTGCAGAAACAAAGGCTTGCGCGGTAATTATGGATTATGAGGCTTTAAAGCAAGAACTTCCTTTAAAAATTAAGTTTCTCATACTTGACGCAAAAAATCCATATTTGGCATTTGCAAAGGCTACGCAACTGTTTTATCAAATTGAAAATCAGCGAAGCTCAAAGGCTAATTTAGACAAAACGGTTTCTGAATATTTTTTGAAGTTTGCCGATGTTGATAAAACTCCTTTAATAGGTGAAAATTCTATATTATATCCGGGTTCTTTTGTAAGCGAGGGTGCAATTATCGGGAAAAATTGCAATATAATGAGCAGTGTTTTTGTCGGTAAAAATGTCAACATTGGTGATAATGTTATAATTTATCCGAATGTAACCATTTATGATAATTCTATAATCGGCAATAATTGCATAATTCATGCCGGTTCTGTTATAGGAAGCGATGGATTTGGATATGCGAGAGATAAAAACGGCTATGTAAAAATTATTCATCTGGGTTATGTTATTCTGGAAGACGATGTTGAATTGGGCGCCAATGTTACTGTCGATAGAGGTGTTATTGATTTTACTAAAATAGGCAAAGGAACAAAAATAGACAATCTAGTTCAGATTGCTCATAATGTAATAATAGGCAGTAATTGCGCAATTGCCGCGCAAACGGGAATTGCAGGAAGTTCCACGATTGGCAATAATGTAACAGTTGGCGGACAGGTGGGCATTGCAGGACATATATCTATAGGAAACGGTGTTATAATAGCGGCCCAGTCCGGTGTTGCTCATAATATAAAGGATAATGAAATTATATCGGGCTCCCCTGCTTTTTCCATTAAAGATTGGCGCAATTCCGTTGTGTTGTTTAAAAAGCTCCCCAAACTTTTTAAAACAATAAAAGATATTGAAAAAGATAAGGCACTAAAAAATGATTAATGAAGAATCTTCAAATTTAACTACTAT
This sequence comes from bacterium, assembly GCA_021798015.1. Lineage (GTDB taxonomy): Bacteria > SZUA-79 > SZUA-79 > Acidulodesulfobacterales > Acidulodesulfobacteraceae > Acidulodesulfobacterium. Next base: position 1,228 of record JAJZYP010000001.1, on the reverse strand, counting down.
AGGCATTCAGGAGATATTAAATCTTCTTCCGCATAGGTTTCCTTTTCTTATGGTGGATAAGGTTATTGCTCTCGAAAAAGGGAAGTCCATTACTGCTATTAAAAATACCACGATTAACGAACCCTATTTTCAAGGGCACTTCCCGTCTTATCCCGTTATGCCGGGAGTGCTTATTCTGGAGGCATTAGCTCAGGCAGGAGGGATTCTTGCATATAAAACTGAAGAAGATGACGACTTAAAAAATATGCTTACTTACTTTATGGGCATCGACAAGGCAAGATTCAGAAAACCCATCTTTCCCGGAAGCGCTATTATATTAAAAGTCGAACTTATTAAAAGAAAACAGTTTATATGGATGTTTCACGGGAAGGCTTTGGTTGATGAAAAATTATGCGCCGAGGCAGACCTTATGGCTTCTTTTGTAAAACCATAAAAACATAAGAATATAATATTTCAAGGATAAAAGGGTTTATGATAGATAAAACCGCAATTATTTATAAGGGCGCTCAAATAGATGATTCAACGGATGTAGGTCCATATACAGTTATAAAAGATGGCGTAAAAATAGGCAAAAATAATAAAATTGCTTCCCATGTCGTTATAGAAGGAAATACCACAATAGGGGATAACAACAAAATATTTCAATTTGCTTCGATAGGTTCTATCCCCCAGGACCTTAAATATAAAGGGGAAGATACAAAACTTGTAATAGGGAATAATAACATCATAAGGGAATATGCAACATTTAATATAGGAACTGTTACGGGACAGGGCATTACCCTAATAGGGGATTTCAATCTGTTTATGATGCATGTTCATGTGGCGCATGACTGCACTATCGGCAATCGTACAATCTTTGCAAATAATGCAACCTTAGCCGGTCATATCGAGATTCATGATTACGCTATATTAGGGGGGATTTGCGCTATTCATCAGTTTGTCAGAGTCGGTGAATCTGCTTTAATTGCCGGCGGTTCAATGGTTGTTCAGGATGTCCCCCCTTATCTTGTTGCTTCGGGGGATAGGGCAAAGATATATGGAATTAATAGGATAGGCCTCGAAAGAAGGGGCTTTTCAAAAGAGGAAATAAACAAAATAAAGAATGCCTTTAAAATTATATATAAATCAAAAGTTACCACCAAAGCCGCATTAGAAAAAATAAAACTGGAGTTAAACGGTTCGGATAAAATAGAAAAGTTTACTAATTTTATCGAAAAATCCAAAAGGG
>JAJZYP010000163.1 GCA_021798015.1 bacterium | reverse complement strand
AGCGGCGAAATTACGTCCGAAACGCCGGACATTTATAAAAATTGCGACGATTTATCATAACGGTAAAATAATTAAATTTAATTTTACGAAATGATTAAAAGAAAAAATATATAGAAAAATACCGGACGAATATGGTTAAAGAGGATAATGAAGTGCTCCAGCTTGCCGAATGCTGGAGGCCTTATCGCAGTTTGGCCGTCGCGTACCTGTTTCAGGCCGCCTTCGAAAACGGGAAAACCCGATTGGCCTCAGTCCGCCGGTCGCGCGATTAGGGGTCTCTTCAGGAAATGGTATTTAAAGGGGCAAGGTCGAATAGGGCACGGTCATCCTCTCTGGTCAGCGAAGCATCCAGCATGGCCAGCAGCTTTTCTTGCGGCCATTCCCCGCGTTCGACTCTGGCGAGGATGACGGCACCGACCAGAATCTTGCGGCGGGTGTTCACTGCGCTTCTTCTTCCGCACTACGGCGAAACAAACAGCCTAAGGGCATTATATCGGCATAAACGGCATATTTTTCTGATGAAAAAGGCATGCTTTTTCAATACATACAGAAAAATACGGTCCGATTATTGTAGTAGGCAATATTGCAATCATATTCAGGTTATTTTCATTGGAAAAATCCCATGCTATTTTTTCTGCCCGTGTTTTAGTCTTGCTATACGGATTAACCGGTTTTTTATTCCATGTCTCTTCCGTTAGCGGGTTTTCACCGGAACATACGGTACCAATTGCAACAACGCTTGAAGTTAAAATAAACTTCTTGACTCCTTCGTCTTTTGATGCCTTCAAGATATTCAAATATCCGTTTACGATAGGGTCTATTACTTCTTCTTCAGGTTTTTTTGAAATTATCTTAAAGGGGCTTGCAACATGAAAAACTCCGTCAACCCCTTTCACTGCAGGATACATTGTTTCAGGCTTCATAAGATCCATCTCAATCCATCTCAATTATATCAACGTTAAGACTCTGCAGATGCCCGACTTTTTTAAAATCTGCTTTGTCCCTTACGGACGTCCTTACTTTATAACCCTTGTCAACTAAAAGCTTTATAAGATTATAACCGAGATGTCCGTTTCCGCCTGTAACAAGCACCTTATCCATAACTATCCCCCGTATAATGTTCGCTGATTGATTTATTATTTTTGGTTATTTTTATTATACCTGCAATGACCTTATATAGTTTTTTAAGATATCAAAACACCCTTTTAATACTTCCTTATTATGTTTTGATTTAGAAAGCATAACGCAGCCTTCTACCCCCGCTATTATAAAATTACCGATATTAATTAGATCGGCGTCCTTTGCTATAATTCTTTTTTCCTTAGCTTTAAGCAACGCCTTCTCGATATGGGTATGCCATACAATAAGAATTTCATCGGTCAGCCGCGAAAGATATATATCTTTTGTAGATAATTCAAGTATCAGGTTTCCGAGTGGGCAGCCGGTCTTTGAAAATTCCCCTCCTTTTTTTTCATAAAGCTTATCTATGACGGCAATGATGTTTTCTAAGGGGTTTCCGCCGCCGCCGTACAACTCGTTCCAAGTATGACTCCAGAATTCATTATAGGCGGGTTTTATCGCCTCTTCTATGACCGCTGCCGCAACGTCTTTTTTAGAGCCGAAATAGTGATAGATTAAGCCTTTGGTAGCGTTTATCCTATCGGTAATATCCTGAATGGACGTGCCTTCGTAACCTTTAGACAGCATAAGCTCGAACGATGCGTCTATTATCTCTTTTCTTTTTATCTCTGTTTTTTTCATCATTTTAATTAATAAATTATCTTTTTTTAATATAAAATGCAAGCGTGCCTTCAGGCAATTTTGGGTCTTGCCCGGAGGTTTCCAAGCCGAGAAGTTCATTTCCGGACTGCCTGCAAAAAGCGGGAATATCGTTTTCCATAGAAACTTTATCCGAAAGGGCTAACAAAATATCCCCGCTTTGCATATCCTTGAGCTCTTTGGATATTTTTATTATCGGAACGGAGCAACACATGCCCGTAATATCGATTTTACGGTTATTATCCATAATACACCCCCATTATTCATTATTAAAAAATATTTTAATTTTAAGAAAAATTCATCAATCGTAATATTTAACCGCATCTCTCAATTCAACTCTGGATGTTTTTATATTATTGGCGGCGCTGTCTTTTTTATAAAAGCCGATAGAGATGCCCAGAAGGAATTTTTTGCTTTCAGGCAGATTAAATATTTCTCTTAATTCATCGGGATACGCAACTAAATAAGCCTGCGGACATGCGCCTAACCCTAAATCATGGGCAGCTAACAATATATTTTGAATTAGCATTCCGGAATCAAGAATGGAATAGTGTCCCAGTTTTTCATCCATATAAATAAAAACGGCTGTTTGAGAACCAAAAAAATTATAATTATATAAAGCTATTTCTTTTCTTTTTGCGACATCGTCCCGTGAAATATCTAAAGATTCATATAATAATTTTCCCATTTCAAACATATTGGCGTTTTGCTTGTCCGGCCATGAAACCGAAGAAACAGGCATAGGAAAATCTGGATTTCCTGGGTCATCCTCCGATGCCAGTTTATAAATCCTTTTCTTAATAAATTCGCTTGTTTTGCCGGTAGAAACGGCTATTTCCCACGGCTGTGAATTTGCCCAAGAAGGCGCCCTTAAAGAAGCGGCTAAAATTTTATCAATTGTTTCTTTCGGCAGGGGCTTATCTTCAAAATCTCTTTTAGACGTACGCGTAAGCAAGGCTTCGAACAGTTCCATAATTGATTGTCTCCTATTTAATGATTAGTTAATATTTATATAGTTAACTGGACGTATCCGTTTTATTATTGACTGATTTTGCATGGAATTTTATTAAATTTTATTATAAGTAAAGCAACTTTCAATAAATGTTAAAAAACTTACAAATTAGGAATTACCCCATCAACAATAACATGTTCTACGGTAAAGAATGCATGTAAATTTATTAGATA
>JAJZYP010000038.1 GCA_021798015.1 bacterium | reverse complement strand
ACATACTTGCGGGTAACAAAGAAAAGATAGAAGATTACCTATTCTATAAGAATAAAGATCTTTTCAATTTAAGTTTGGATATCGTATTCTACGACGTAACCACCTTTTATTTCGAATCCGTCAAAAAGGATTCATTGAAGGATTTCGGCTTCTCCAAAGACAACAAACTTAACGAGGTTCAGGTAGTCTTAGGTCTTTTAATAGATAAAAACGGAATGCCGGTGGGTTACGAGCTGTTTCCAGGAAATACTTACGAAGGCAAGACCTTGGAGAAATCCCTTATAAAACTTAAAGAAAGATTTAAGATAGATAGAATCATAGTAGTAGCAGATAAGGGAATGAATTCTAAAATCAATTTAGAAAAGATAAAGGATATGGGTTTTAACTACATAATATCTTCAAGGCTTAAATCTTTGAATAAAGAACTTTTGAAAAAGGTCCTTTCCAAAGAGGGTTTCATCCATGATAAAGATTACGATTATAAAAAAATAGATCTTAAGGATAAAAGCTTAATAGTCACCTATTCGGATAAAAGAGCGCAAAACGACGAAAAGAAAAGAGAAAAACTTATAAATAAAGCAAAGGAATATGCCGAAAAACCCTCCCTTATAAAAGCATCGAATAAAAGAGGCGGAAAGAAATATATCAAAGGAACGGGAAAATGCTCCTTTTGTTTAGACGAAGATGCAATCTCAAAAGATAAAATATTCGACGGCTACTATGCAGTAGAGACCAACGATTTAAGTATTTCCCCCAAAGAGATAATATCGAACTACGGTATGCTATGGAAGATAGAAGAATCCTTCCGCATTATGAAATCCTCTATGGAGGTAAGACCGATCTTTCACTGGACGGAAGAAAGAATAAAGGGGCACTTTGTCGTATGCTTCTTATCCTTTCTCTTAGAAAGAACCCTTGAGTTTAAACTTAAAGAGAAAGATATAGACCATTCCACCGAACAGATTAAAGAAGCGCTTAATTCGATGAATTTTACTAAAATAAACCACGAAGGTAAAGATTACGCTATTAAAGACGACTTTTTGCCATTAACTCATAAAATACTAAAAACTCTTTCATTAAAACCGTTTAAAGATACCACCCTTTTAGAAGAAATTCTATAAATTTAAAAAACCCGTAGTGGCAATAATCAGGTATCCCACAATACAGATGTGCTACTTTATTGACTTTGAGCTGGGTGGGGTGTCAAAGTCGGGAGAGGTTTTATTCGCATTGCGTCCTCCGTAACTAATTTAACCTTTCTTCTATCTAGTTCATAAGTATAGGCATGCCTGAAAAAATGCCTGAAAGAGCGCAGATTATCTAAAAGAAGATAGCTTTCCCGCGATAAAATAGCCGGTCTTATGCCCTCTACCGTAATTGTCATTCTTTTAAGAAGCTCTATGTGATAACGATTTTTATCGTCTATATGATTTTCGAATGTTTTTGCTATAATTTTAAATAAATCTTCGTATGCGCAATAAAGATTATGCAGTTGATAAGACAGGCTTTCCAGAGATGCAAGCCCTCTGCCCGATTTTCTTTGTACGATTTTAGCGTAAATATTTTCAATTTCTATGAGTTGGGCTTTTATCTCCGCTTTTAAAACGGCATATTCTTCGGCTTCCATTTTATCCCCTCTTTTTTTATTTTTTCGGCAAATCTGAATCCTTCGAGTTGGATAACGTCGACCTCCCTGCCGATTTCACTTGATATAAATGAAGCGGCTTTAAAAAAATCTCTATCCTTAAGGCCGGAAAAGGCAATATCGATATCGGAATTTATACCAAATTTAAAAGGTTTTGTCAAAGAGCCGAATATGAAGGCATCTTTAAAGCTAATCGTTTGTTTTAATTCCGCAATAGCTGTAACGGCGTTTTTAAGCAAACTCTGCCTCAATCTTTCTGTCTCTAACTTTTTGCGTTTAACAGCCTCATCCCTGATATGTGTCGAAAAGTATTTATCCATCATGATTTAATTATAAATTATTTTTCGCAATTATCAAATTCAAATAAGAATCAAATTTTTAGTTTTCGGCATGGCCATCTTTTGTTATGTTAATAAATCATTGCAGGAAATATTTATTTATGGTATCATTATATATAATTTATGATATCAAATAAAATATATTTATAATTAAGGATATTAAGATTATGAGGAACATAAAGCATACTTTTAGTTTAAGGGTTAATAACGATAAAGTATATGAGAGCCTGAAAAAAATATCAAAAAAAAGGGGGTACCGCAGCGTAAATAAGCTGATTAACGATATTCTAAAAGTCTGCGGTACTCCGTTTACCATTCCCTCCTGCAGGATTTTAATCTTGTCGTCATCCGAGAATTTTCTTCTTATGTTTAATCCCATTTTTTAACCCCCAATTGATTTCATTATAGTGTCTAATTTTATTCCAGTCAATTAGGGGGTTAATACAAGAGGTGCTTTTTAAAGCGCAAAATATATTTAAAATTTATGAAATAATTTTAATAATTTATTTGCATATTTTCTGAAAATAGGTATATAATATTTATATATTAAGAATAGTTTATTAATATGTAAATCAAATGAAATTTATGACATGGATACGGAGGCAATATAAATGGAAACGTTAATAGTGGGAGAAAGGGGACAAATTACTATCCCGAGCAATTTAAGAAAAAAATATAATATAAAAAGCAAACAGCCGGTTATACTCGAAGAAAGAAATGGGGAGCTCGTCATAAAACCGGCATATGCTATACCCTTAAAAAAGTTAAAACAGGCGGCAAGAACATTTGACGATGATTTTGTAAAAGAGCTTATAGAAGAAGATGTAATAAAAGAAAACGAAAAGGCTAAAATCCTAAAGAAATGGAAAAATTAAAAGTTTTTCTGGATAGTAACATCGTATTTTCAGCCGCTTATTCAGGAAAAGAAAAATCCCGCTCCTATCTTTTCTTCGAGCTTCAAAATCTCAATATTATTAAAATTTATATATCAAATCTCGTTAAGTTTGAATCGGTTCACAACATAAAGATAAAAAAGCCGGAAAAATTAGATTTTTTAAACGAACTTTTATGCAAAGTCGCTATAATTAAAGATGTGGATGTTTATTACGAATTTGCAAAAACTCTTCCCGAAAACGATAGGATAATTTTATCTTCCGCTATTTATCACAATATAGATTTTTTTATTACAGGAAATACCAAGGATTTTTTAACTTTTTACAATAAAAAACTAAAAAATACTCTCATTTTGACTCCCAAAGACTTTTTGGGATTAACTTTCGAAATAAAATAAATCGAAATAAAATAAATCAGATACTTTTTTCTCAAAGCTATCAGGGAGATTGACCGTATGCCCAGCCAACTCCTCGACCACAGGCCGCCCAACATGACCAATAAGCGGTATTCCCATTTAGTGTCGGACACGCTCAGGAAGGCCGTGAACGACGTATGAGTGGAAGGAAAAATAAACCCTATATGATAAGATAATGGATTTATGCTTTTCTGTCGGAAAAAACCAGTAATGAAAAAAATAAAATAATTTTACAATTTCTGGAGGCTGAGATAAAACAAAACTTACTCGTTACTTCAATTCAGTGTATTAATGAATTTTACAATGTATTGAGCAGAAAATACGGCATCGGAGGTGGGGAAATAAAGCAATATATAAACGGCATATGTGAAATTTCCGAAGTTCTTCCTCTAAATATGGATGTTTATTGGAAAGCCTTAGACTTAATAAAAAAATTTAAATTTGCTTTTTGGGACAGCCTTATAGCATCGGCAGCTATTTTAAACGATGTCGAGATAATATATTCCGAAGATTTTCAAAATAATTTCAATATCGAAAAAAGCCTTAAAATATTAAATCCATTTAAAAATTGACGTATAAAATAACTCCCTGAATTCTGGGAGTTATTAGTTATAAAATAAATCTTTACGATTTTGGAAAATATTGTAAATTATGCATGTTTATATGTGAATATTTCTTCTTTTTTTACTTCCAAGTTTTCTTTAGACATACTCATCCTATTCTAAGTTTGCGCAAATTTTTAAACGCTCCCTTCCACAATTTTAACGGTTTTTTCCCTCAATCTTGCCTTTTCTTCAATAATATTTTTAACCTCCTCGATAATTTTCTTGACCTCGTTTTCATCATTGCAAACAGGCAGGATAATTTCGTTTAACCTATTCCCGATAGTTGAAATTGTCGCCTGCACAAAAATCCTCGAATCTATCTGTTTTCTCACAATTTTGCTATTAAGGAGATAAAATAAATAATATGAATCGATAACCTTAGGGTTTAAAACCCTAATTCTTCGCAGGTGGCTTTGAATAATTATCTTTAAATCCAACTTTGTTATCATTGCGGTTCTTCCTATTAAAAAAGTTCCATCGTTTACGAATAAAATATCTTTTTCCCGTATATCCTGTAATTCTTTATATTGATTATATATTTCTTCCGAGACTGCTTTGATAGGGTCAAATTTTATTTCCCAGTTCACAATATCGCTTGTCCTGACGAATGGAATTTCGCCGGAACCGTAAAACTGTGAACCGATCTCGTTTCCTCTTTTAATTTGTAAAATGTCCTTATCAATTAAATCTCCCACGGAAATAAGCCTATGTTTTCCTTTATCCTTCAACGATTTCAATTCTCTTTCTATTTCCGGATTATAATATTCTGGAATAAAAATATGGTCGTTTAAATCTTCATACGCAACCGTAAAACCAAGGTGGTCTTCGTTAACCCTTTGTATGTTATTATTATGGGTATTAAAATTTTTAGCAATTATCGGCAGATCATCTTTAAGTATTTTATTACCGTAATTATCTAAAATCATGTTACCGTTTTTATTTATTTTATAAGAAGGGTTGCCGTTTTTATTGTGTCCGACGTTATTTGCTATAGCCATAAATATCGATTTAGGTCTTGCGGTAGTCTTTTTTAGAAACAAAACGCTGGTTTTAGTATGGGTGCTTGGTTGGAAAGTTTCCTGTGATAAACTTACAACTCCGATAACGGAAGCTATGCCCGAAATATATTCCCAAATATACTTATCCGATGGATTACCAAAGATTCCATCAGGTAGAACAATGCCTAATCTCCCGCCTTCCCTCAATAATTGAAGGCATCTTTCTATAAATAATATTTGGGGCGACTGTTTATCGAGCACTTTATTGGAAACTGTCCATTTGCCTCCATTTTCCCATTTATATCCAAGCTTGTATTGTTCTAATAATTCAGCACCTACGACGGGAATTTTTGCTCCAAAGGGAGGATTTGTCATAACTACATCAAAGTTTCCTAATTTTATATTTACTTGTATTTTCTTGTTCCATTTCAACGGGTTTCCTAAACTATTTTCGCAATAAATATGGAAATTGACCGCTTCGCTCTTGAAAGCCCCCTGCTTCCTCGTGAAGTTGAGCTTCGCTGAACTTTGTTTGCTTCGAAACTTTGGGCTTACGCCAAACTCCGTTTCATTTCCGATCAAAGATAGATAGATTTTAGCAATTTTTGCCAAAAACGCGTCTTTATCGATTCCTGTAACATAAAATTTTCTTTTGTTGTTAGACAATAGGTATCTAATAGTATAAGAGAGAAATCCGCCGCTCCCGCAAGCAGGATCGATTACGCTTTCGCCTTCATCCGGTTGCAAAACGTCAATCATCATTTGCACTACGTTTCGTGGTGTAAAAAATTGCCCTTCACCTCCCCTAAATGAAGTGCCGATTAATTCTTCAAAGGCATCGCCTATTACATCCCTATCGGCATTAAGAACGGAATAATCTTCAAGTTTTGACACGATAAATGAAAGATCGTCTGCCTTTATCTCTATTTTCTCATTTTTTTCAAAAATATCGGGATAAGTTGTTTTTACTTTTTCAAATAGATTATCGATTCTTGATTTAAATATTTTATTATTCTCGTCAGGACGATTAGAAAATTCCGTTGTACTTTTGCTGTTTCTTTCATCGTAAATTTTGCAAAACAATAAACGCATAATATTTTGCGCAATTGCTTCATCTCTGGTTATGCCTGTTACGTTACCGGCAAAATAATCCCTTATTTCCCTAAAGATTATTTTAAGATTATTTATCGGCTTTAAATCAATAATATTAATTAATTTTTTAGGTTTGTTTTTTTCGAATAACTCGAACAAATTTAAATTTTGCATAAAATTTATTTACACCTATTATGAGCTTTAACTATAAACTCCATGAAATCGACGGTTTCTACCAAAGAGTGGTCGGTCATAGCAACATTGCACCATCTATGGCCGTATCTGACGTTGCTAACATTATGCCTGATTTTGCTTTCTAATAACGGATTGACATGCATTATTTGGAGACTGGAATCATCCCCCTCTTCCCTCTTAGAGCGGTTCCATGCGGGTTGCCATGTAGATATTCTTGATGATTTTCTAAATTGCTCCAAGTTTTTAGAAATATTAAGTAAACAAATGGGGCATTTTACAATATCATTTTTTTCCTGAGGAAAAATAAGGGATGGCAAAATAATATTTTTGTCAATATCTTGATTTTGTAAAATTAATTCTATCTTTTTAAATAACTCGTTAAAATCAGCCCCATATAATTCTACCGCAAGTGAAATTCCTAATATCGCATAAGTCTCGACGGAATCTTTCCAATTACAAGCCTCAAGAGCCGGTATTACACATGAATTTTGCGTCCAAAGATTATCATTCCAATGTTTTAGCTTATCCACATGCAAAATCCAATGTTTAGGAAGCGCAACATATCTTTCCTTCATTTCATGTACTTTATCGGCAGGATATCTAAATTTCTGATTTATTTGAATCTTTTACTACAAAAATTAACAATTGAGATTCACCTTCCCCTTCTATTTCAATTTTTTCAATTTCTTTTGCAAAAGACGGTTTATTTTCGGCCACAATTAAAGGATGCCACCTTAAATTTCTGTTGGAATAAGGGGCTTTTCCCTGACGTCCTCTGGTACATATAGCATCCCTTTGTAATTTTCCTCCACCCCTCCCCATTCCCGCATCTCTGGTATAACTTATTTTTCCATATTCACTTTCAAATTCTTTTTTCTTTTGGTCTTCAGGAATCGAATCGTGAATTGTATTTGAAATAGTCTCGCATAATCTAATTACTTTTTTATCAAATTCGGTTAAAAAACTTGCACTAATGGTTCTTCCCGTAGCCATAATTTTTCAAACCTCCAAAAAATTTATTCCGTCCTTTCCCTATCGATTCTCGGCAAAGGTTCGTTTAATAGGCATTCTTTGACGCCGTGCTTATAAGCATTATACTGCCAAATGACGAATTTTTCCAGCAATTCGACATTTCTGTTAATAACTATTAAAATGTCTATATTATTTACACTTTTTATTGATGATTTTTAATGAAAAAGCCCTTAAATTTCAAGGGCTTACAAATAGAATATTTACATATCGATAGAAGGTATTTTTTAAAAAGGTTATACTTACCTGATATTTTTATAATCATAATAAAATAGATTAGTTATGGTTTAAAATTTTACAATTTAAAGAAATATTGTAAAATTTATACGATTTTAGCTTAAAATTCTTGCAACTATTAAAAATTTGTGTGTTCTATTTTATAAAAAATTTATGCAGAATTATTAACAATGCCAAATTTTGTCATTATTTTGAAGACTGATTTTAATGCAATTTTTGCATCTTTTTCCAAGAGATTGTAAGATTGTGCATTCTTAGAAAATTCAAGGTATTCAAAAGTTTCTTTATCCATTGGTTTACGAAAATGTGTTATTGGATTTCTAGATTTTCTAACCTTATTAAATACGCAAATTCAGCCTTGGTTATTAAGTCTTCTTTTTCAGCTTTTTTCAATAAATCAATCAAGTTAGCTCTTTGTAAATCATTTCTTCCTGAAGCATAAAAAACGCTGGCTATTGTGTTTTCTATAAATGATAAACTTAACATAATAGAGGCGATATATTGACCATATATAAAACAATATCTGGCCTCTTCAAATAAATATTTAGATTTTAATCCTCCATGAAACAACATTATTTCTATAGTGTTAGGAAAATTTTTTATAATCCATTTAATATTTTTTAGTCTATCACTATGACATTTTTTATCCTCGTTATTTAACCATACTTTAGCACTTTGTGTCATTTGTGCCCCTAAGCGTATTATGATTTATCGATAATTATCTATAGCATCAGATATGCCAATATATAATTTAAGCTTTTTATGTCATTATTAAGCATTTTAATTTAATGTAAAATCTGGGTTAATAAATAACAGGTTAATGTTCATCTAATTTTAAAGCTGCCGATATATTTTTAAGTATTTTACAATTTTTAATTGTTCCAGATGATTTTATATTTGAGATATTTTCCGCTCCTTTATAAATTTTTGACATGCTTTCCACACCCTTTTTCATCCTGGTTAGTTTTAAAAATAGCTTCGGGAATTCTGATACACTACCTTTAATCAACATGGCGTAACCTCCTTATTAAATGTTATTTTGGACAATAACTATTATATAGGAGGCACGCCTATTTTGCCAATTAGAATTTACACAATATATTTTACACTATCAAACAAGATTGTATATGCTAATTATAGTATGTAGCACTAAAATTAGCAAGAGCATATACTGAGAGTTAAGCTAAAGTTATAAATCTTACAAGTCTATGAGTAAAACAATATTAGAAAAATTTGGCGAAAAAGTACGCAAGGAAAGACGTCAGAAAGGTCTTTCTCAAGAAGAGCTTGCCGCGAGAGCAGGTGTTCATCGCACTTATATCGGCATGATTGAAAGGTCGGAAAAAAATATTACACTCGAAAATATTGAAAAAATCACAAAGGCTCTCGGTTTAAAAATATCAGATTTTTTTAAGGATTTTTAATATGAATTATAAAGATTTCATTCAGAAAACAAGTCAAGAAATAAAATCTAATATTTTAGATTTAAGAGTTAAGCGTAAAAGAGGAAATGCTCCAACGCAGGCGTTTTCAGATTTCTTAACCCATAGCGAGCAGGGAGATTGGGCTGAAATTTTATTTTTCAATGCTTTAAAAGAATCTGATTTAGCATGCATTCCTGTGCGATATGGAAGATCGGACAAAATTACTGCCGGTGATCCAAACTTTAAAGAATTTTATAATTCTTATCAAAACGAGCTTGATTTAATTGGAAAGCGGCCTGATATTTTATTGTTTAAAGCGGACGATTATCGAAACGAATGGTGCGGCGACATTAGCCAATTGCCGATAGAGACTTTAAAATCCATTGTTCCAAAAGCAATTGCTGGATTTGAAGTTAGATCAAGTGCATATCTAACAAAAAAGTTTGTTTCTAAAAAAGATAGACCGTTCTTAAGTTTTACTCCAAAGGTTGAGGATTTATTGGTAGTTTTAAAATGGATTGGAACTTACGGCGTTCCGCATTTTTATATTCAGATCTTTTTTGACGCAATTTATATAATATCGTTTAAAGATATTTTATTATTATTAAAAAATGCTCAAATTGATGAGCGGGGAATCAAAAATAAAAAAATATTGGGGAAAATAGACAATAGTTCAGCCTTTGTTATTGAAAAAAATCCTAAGAATCAATACAAAGAAACTATTCATATCTATATAGACAGAGGAAAAATTTTAAGCGACAAAATCGAATATCCAAAATTAGTTGGGAGTAAAAAAGAATTGGCGGGCGGGCGACTGCTTCATTACGTAAGTTTTGAAGGAGGAAAGACTGAAATTAAAAAAGACGAATTACTTAAGCTTATCACAGATATTTTTTAAGTATTAAATCGGCATTATTAATAATTTCAAGTCTATCTTTTTTATTGTTTTTCAAGATTTCTATTTGCAATCTTCGCAATTCATCTATATCTTCTTTTTTTATAATTTCAAAGTCTAAAATCAGAGATTTGCTTATGTCGTTTGGTTCAAATTTCTCTAATCCATTTCCGTATTCTCTTTTCTCCCAGTCAAAAAGTTTTCTGGCAAATTCGGTATTAAGATAAACAAATAAAATATCTAAATAATTTTTCCCAAGTTCAGAAGGATAAAATGAATGAAAGCAAGTAAGATTTTTACAATCGCTGGTATTCCAAATAAATTTTAAACCATTCCGTCCGAAAACAGAAACCCATATTTTCGATACATCTCTTTTTTCTAAAGCATACCAAGGGTTTCTATTTTTTGTTAAATATTTTTTGTGAATATTTTCTGATTCACCTTTTTTAATATATTTTTTACAGATTTCGTGCTCCGATTTTTCGCCGTCAAAAAGGTAAGTTTTTTTATTTTGTTCTGCTAATTGATTAAAATCATTTTTTGAAAATAATATATCTTTTATAAAATTTGCTTTTGTTATACAAGGGTATAGACACTCATTGGGAATATTAAATTTTTCGACTTCTTTCGGCGTTAAAGTAAAATATTCATTTGAGCCTGTTGCAATTCCCCTTGAGAATTTTCCAATTTTTAAAAAAGGGATTAGGTTTTCCTCCCCTTGTTTTTTATATTCATTAAAATAATTTCTCCATTTTATTTTTGGATTTAAGTCATGATTGTTCATCTGTTTCATCGGATATTCTTTTAAAAAATTAGATAGATTATTGAGTTGTTTAATATCCGAAATATTAAAAAAATTGACTGCAGAGCTTTTTTCATGATTCTTCTCGGCTAATATAATTAAAGATGTTGTAAGCGCATTATCAAAAACATTTTCTGTAAAATTAATATTTATCAAGTGTAATGTTATTCTGGAGGTAATCAAATATTCCTTAATTTTTTCTCCATAATTTGCATTTAAAAATTCACTTGGAATAATAAATGCCAACTTTCCTCCATCGTTAAGAAGGTTGATTGATTTAATCAAAAACCAGCCATAAATATTGTTTTGAATACTAAACTTAAAAAATGCTTTAGAACAAATTTTTTGAAAGATTTCTTCTTTATTTTTGATAAAATGATGCTTATAATATGGAGGATTTGCAATTATTCCGTCGTATTTTTTATCCCACGGGCTGGTAAGAAAATCTGATTCGTTGATATTTACATTTATTTTTAATTCGGAAACTATATTTTTTAATTCGGAAACTATATTTTTATCAATTTCCCAAAGGTCAAAATCAATATTTTTGCTTTTGTTTCGGCATTTTATTGTTCTTTCAAATATTCCTAATCCTGCAGCCGGATCAAGTATTGTCAAATTATCTTTTTTGGTATTCAAAATCCAATCGGTCATAAAACAGGCAATTTTAAAAGGTGTAAAAAATTGTCCCAAAGAACGACGATACTTAATATCCGTTTTTGACGAATAGTTGTTTTCTAATTCGTTATCATAATTCGTTGTCATAAAATCGTGGTATTTTTCCAATTTATTCCGTCCTTTCCCTGTCAATTCTTGGTAAGGATTCATTTAATTCGTGTTCTTTAACGCCGTGCTTATAAGCATTATACTGCCAAATGACGAATTTTTCCAGTAATTCGGCGTTCTTTTTTTTAAGCATATCGTTTTCATTCTGAAGCCTTGCAATGCGCTCGGCTGCAATATTTAAATTGCCGGGCTTTGGTAATTCGTTGCCTTTTTGCTTAATACCGGCTTTCCGAGCCTTAAAGACCTCTTTTATTGCCTTGTTGGCGCTTAAAGACTGCCGGGTAGGAATCTTGCCGATAACTTTTGCCGATGAGGCGCAAAGTCCATCCCACGAAAGTTTATCGTCTTTCCATCCCAGAATTATATTTATAACCGCTTCGATGTCTCTTTTCGATAAGTGTTTAGCCAAGTCCGCCTCCCAAAAGTTTAGCCGTATTTTCAAGCAGATTTTTCTCTTTTAAGTCTATATTGTCAGGAGCCGATAATTCTGCATTTACTGCCCTATTTAAAATGCTGAACGATTTATTATTTGAAAGTTTTATCTGCGAGCCGTCCGGAATATCAGGATTTTCTAAAATAAGGACAAGTTCTCTTAAATGATTAAGGGTATTTTTGTGGTACTCATGCCATCTGTCCGCTCCGGCAAAACCGTCTTTAATGGCTGTTTCCGAGGCTTCAAACTGTTTTTCTACTTTTAAAAGTCTTAATTTTATACGCTTTAGTCTTTCTTTATCGCCCTTAATGCAAACCTGCTCCGAACAGTTCAGGCAATCTCTGTATTTTTCGCACGGCGACATGGTATAGTCGTGGACGCAAACGCCGTATTCTGTGATATGTGTCGGTCCCTTTTCTAAAATATTAAATTCCTGAACGGTAATAGGAATATGTCTCGCGGCTTCGCCGGTAGGACCGAATAATCTAAGCGAGGTGTCCAACTGTTCGGCTTTGGCAACCATTTCATATTCCGACATATGATTGTAAACCCTGTTTTGCTTGGGATCGGCGCGTCCCGCCCATTTAGCTATTTCATGCAGCGAAAGGCCTCCCCGCTCGGCGATAGTATTAAGTAAATGCCTTACTTGATGTGATGTAGCTTTTAAACGGCTGCCTTCTTTGCCTTCAAACCCGTAACGGTCAAAAATACTTTTGTGAATTTTACTGTGTAAACTTTCTCTTGGTGATAGATCATTATTAAAAGCATCTAATTTCGGGTGCCATAAAATAACCGGAGAAGTTCCTCTCTGCCTATGAAATATATTGCGAGTCGTGCAGAATAACGCATTGCCGTATTTAATTTTTTCTCCCTGTTAAGCCACGGGAATCCTTCAGGCTGGCGGCTCATAACATATTTCCATAAATTATTAAGGGAATAATTGGTTGCATAAGATTTAAGCCCGTTTTTTAAAAGGCTGTCCTTACTTATTTTATTTGAATCGCATACTAAACCTAATGCTTTAGCGGCAAGTATCGGACTTAAAGGCACATCGTCCGCAACATCTGGACAGTTCATATGGCGGTAAAACTTGTCAGGATTATTCTCTATCCACCTTGCCAATTTCCTCGGCTCATCGGTAATTTTCTTAATCCTGCGGATAGATTCTTTTGCTATTCCGACCATCTCAGCCGGAATCCATTTAATGTCCCCGCCGAAGCTCTTGCCGGAATAAAATCTCCAGCCGTATTGTATTTTTCCGTTTTTATCTGGTACTTCGACTTCGCAATCATACGGCAATTCAAGTATTTCAGAAATTCTCGAAGGGGCGCACATCAGCATCGCGAAAACGGAACTTGTAAAAATATCTTTAGGATTTTGTGAATCTATGACAAAGATTTTAGCCATTGAATCCAATACATCCTCCGACGGAAGTTTCTTTTCACGTCGTTCCTTTGCTTTTTGACCAGTCTGGATTTCGTTTCTAAGTCTCGGAATAGGATTTTTCCACCCTTGAAGATCGGATAAAATCAATTTGTTTTGCGATACGAAGCGAGCAAGGCGCTCCATTTCCCGACCGGCATGATAAGATCCGCTTTTAGAATAAAGTCTCCTTGCAATATTCGCGGCTTCATCCAATACCGTAATCGATAAATTAGAAATTAAAGCGCCTCCGGTAACTTGAATAAGGGCTTTCTCGACACTTCTAAGGCCTATTAATTCATTTTTGGTACCGGTCGGTTTATGTCCCTGCTGGTAACGAAAATAAGCTTTTGCAAAATCCATAAAATCCGGATGAAGATAATCCCGTTCTTTTACGCCATTGGCTTTGACCCCTATTTTGGTAAAGTGTGCCCTGCCTTTCCAATTCCAGTTGTCCCAATCTAAATCGGCGCCGAAAACTTTTAAATCGTATTTACATCGGCGAATGAAATTCTTTAAGTTTTCTTCCGCTTCCAATTCGCGCAGCGGAACAAATTGAAATATTTCAGCCATTAGTGAGCACCATCCTGCGGGCTTCGCAAAGCCGAATAACTTCCATAACGGCAAGGATAGTCCGGTCGTTAATTGCCGCAACGGCAATGTCTCCGGTAATTTCTTTTATCCTGTCCCTTTCGGCAATCAATTCATCCAAAACCCTCTGATGCGGCCCGTCAACCCATGCCTGAAAATGAATACAGGTATAACAGGGTATAGGAACCCTTGCGCCGCAAAAACCGAAACTTCCGCATGTGCCTACGCCTTTCCCGCCGCTTCTAATCCTGCTCTTTAAATCGTTTCCTCGCCTTGTGTCTTTTTCCGAATTAACGAGGACGCCCGCAAAAGCCTGCGCATAGGGAGCAAGCAGATGCCCTACTTTTTCGTTTATCCTTTCGGCATACTCTGGAATATTTTCGATATAGACATTAGCATTCTGGGTATCCGAATGATCTAAAAGTTCGGCTATTACCATTATGCCGAAACCTTCTCTTGCCGCCCTTGTGCCCATAGTGTACCTAAAACGATTAGACGATATTTCTATCGCTTTTCCGGTTCTTTCGGAGTGTATATTTGCTGCATCGGCAATCTTTTTAACGGTATGGGTTATCTCCGAAGACTGGATATGAAGTTCGTCTTTGGCAAGTTTTTGTCTTAACTGCGTTAAATTCAAATGCGAACTAAATTTAGAAATATTGGGAAATAAAGGCAATTCCAGCCTGTCGATATCTTTGATTTCAAAACCCGCAAGAGATTCAATCTTATTAGCTGCCGATTGAGCCTGCATATTCAGAATAGTCCAAAGTTCTTTAGTTATAGCAAACTGTTTAAATTCGCTCCTAAAAGTAGCGCCGCGCTGTTTGGCTCTCGGAACGTTGATTAAATACATATCCTCGCCTTTTTTGTTTTTTCCTGCCAGTAAATCTTTTATTTTTAAGTGGCTTATCTGCACCTGCCTCCGGCCGGTGTTGCTCGAAATTAAACCGATAGCAAGATCGGAAATGCTAATCTTACCCCGCTCGAATGCCTGAACAGCTCCTTCGTTAAAAGCCAGAAGTTCGATATCGGTTAACGGCCCTTTGTCGGGGTCTAGGCGCTTTACGACATCGCCCTTAACATTTCCCTTTAAAGTCCAGCCATCTAAAAGCTCTACGACCTCGTCGGATATTCCGTCATCGCCGAGTTCGTGCCATTTTTTTAAAAAACCTTTTAATGTTCCAAGAAAATATTCATTTTGTTTATTTAATTTAGAACGATAACTTATCAAATCGTCGGCTTTTATTTGGTCGGTTTTCGTTGACTTAAGGTACGTTAAAAGCTGGCTGTTCACATTGAATGTATGAGCTGCCGAATAGTTTTGGGCGTAAAAACTTAAGGTCTTAAGAAAACTATTATGAAGTTCATTATTTAAAAAGTTTAATGTATATTTTACATTAATTTTTTTATCTTTATCTAAACCCCATACATTATTATTCATTGAAATTGCATATCCTGCCTTAGAAAAAAACGGCTTGTCTAATGTTGGCTCGTTAAATTTAATAAAACTTTTAATTAGATTGTTTTTCAACAGTTTCCTCCTTTGGCAATCTTACCTGTCTATCTTGCATTTCAAGAGCTACCTGTTCCGATTTCCGCCTTATAAATCTTTTATTATAAGTTGCCGCAGTTCCCGAGCCTTCCCTCCAGCCCATTAAATATGAACGAACCTGTTCCTGCCGTGCTTCATCAGGTGGCGTATTCATTTGATCCATTAAATCCGAAAATCTCTCGTTCCATACATGTCTCAATTTATGTCCCGTAAAACCGTATAAAACGGGTGAAACACCCCTAACGACCTGCATAATTTTATTATATGTGGATTTGGAAATTGGCTGTCCGCATGTTGACCCCTGTTTATGGGTAACAAACAAAAAGTCGTGTTTTTTGGCATTTGGAATAAACCTTCTTTCCTTTAAAATATAATCGTGAATTTCCCTAACCAGAGACTCCTTTATTGGCAGTCTCCTATCAAGGGTTTTTACTAAAGGCTGGTCAGTTCTGGGGTCATCTTTTTCATCCGCCCTTCTTGCAACCACCAACTGGCCACTTGCAAAGTCGATATCTCTTATCCTTATATTCAGAAGCTCGCCGCCCCTCAAACCTAAATGTATAAGCATTAAAAATATCAACCTATTTCTAATCCTAACCGATTTATCGGCAAAAGGATTCAAGTCTGATTCCGGCCTGAATAGTTCAAATAAGAGTTCAAGCTGCTCTTTTGAAAGACCTCTGTCATTCAACGTTTGATTGCGATTTTTTCTTACCGGTCTTCTCGCTTTAATTGCTTTTACCATTTTATCTATTAACTTTCTTTGTTCGATATTACGGTTGCTTTCCGATAAATATAACGCCAGCCACTCAATATAATCGGCAATAACCGTTAGTCTTCGATATTCAGTCTGAGAAGAAACCCTTCCGTTCTTTTCTTCCTTGTATTTCTTGGCACTAATTAATTTAATTATGCTCTGGTCAATAACCGCAGGTCTGAACTTTTTCTGACAATAATCCCTTAACGAATCTATCTCGTTTAAATCAAGAAACAACCCCTTTTTAAACCTGTCCTCTAACGATACGTTTCTTTCAAGCATAAAACGAAGCAATACGGATATCCCCACTAAAGCGCTTTCCATAGCGGAATAAGAAAGCGAACGGTTTCTTACCTGGGTAGTAATGTATAAATTAGGATAAAATAAAGGGAGCCCCGATTTAGAATCAACGAGCAAGCAATATCTTTCGCCTCCCGCCATAATAAAACTTTTAACGGCATAATCAGGCTTGGTATAATCTCCTAAATTTAACATAAATAAAATGTATCACATATCCAAATTACTGTCAATAAATATTTACAAAAAAAATTATTAATTTAAAATAAAAACTCCCTAAATTCAGGGAGTTATAATTAGATAATTTACAAATATGTATAAGGTAAGCGTCAAAATGGTATATCGTCGTCGTCCTGACTTCCCGCCCCGCCGTAGCCGCTTTCGCCTGCGCCGCTCTGAGGGGCATAGTTATTGCTTTCGGTTCTGCCGCCCTCTTCGGCAGCTTCCGCGCCGCTTCCGGTCCCGCCCTTGGCGCCCAGCAAGACGATATTGGTTGCGACTATTTCCGTAATGTATTTTTTGTTTCCTTCTTTATCGTCGTAAGAACGGTTGTTAATTTTTCCCTCGATAAAAACCTGTTTTCCTTTATTTAAATAATTGGCGATGCTCTGCCCCATTTTTCCGAACACGACGATGTTGTGCCATGTGGTTCTTTCGTTCTTAGAACCCGATTTATCGTTAAAATATTCCGTTGTTGCAATAGAAAACCTGAGAATCGCCAATCCGTCGGGAGTGTAACGAAGTTCAGGGTCCTTGCCCAGATTTCCGATTAATAATACCTTATTAAGACTGCCCATAATACCTCCAAATGTTATTATTTTATTTAGCTTGGTTTT
>JAJZYP010000037.1 GCA_021798015.1 bacterium | reverse complement strand
AAGCCGTCTTAAACGTTATAGAAGGCGTAAAATTGGCGTATTTTAACGTTTTAAGGGCGCAGGAGCAGTTAAAAGTAGCGGATGAACAGGTAAAATCTTTAAAATCCCACGAAATGCAGGCAAAACTTATACTGCACCCATTGTCAAGACATTTTTTTTAGTTTTCTTATTCCTTTTTATTCATATTTATTTATATAGTCTTTCAGGGGGGTCAGGGGGGATGTGCCCCCCGCATTTAACCCCTTTTATTCATGCCGCCTTTTCAAAATATTCGTTATAGACCTTTAGCGGCGGTTTATAGCCCAAAGACGAATGCAGCCTGTGGTTGTTATATTTATGGATATATTTTTCTATCCCGGCTCTTGCGTCTTTTAGCGTCTCATAACTCGAAGGATAGATGTTATCGTATTTAATAGTACGCCAGAATCTTTCGATAAATATATTATCGGTCGCACGGCCTTTAGAGTCCATAGATATGGATATGTTATGCTTTGCCAGCGTATTTATGAAGCCTTGCGCCGTATATTGAGAACCCTGGTCGGAATTAAATATTTCGGGCTTGCCGTAAACGGACAATGCTTCGTTTAAAACCGATACCGTAAGGCTTTCGTCCATAGCGAAGGAGAGCTTCCATGACAGTATGCTGCGGGTATACAAATCTATTATGGCGCAAAGATATGCAAAGCCGTTGTTCAGGCGGATATACGTTATATCTGACGCCCATACTTGATTGGGTTTCGTTGCATTAAGTCCTTTCAAGAGATACGGATACTTTGCGTGATTGGCGTCGGCAATAGAAGTATTTCTCTTCTTTTTGGGATATAATGCCTGAATGCCCAATATGCGCATTAGCTTAAGCACCTGCTTGGGATTTACGGTCCTGCCTTCCTGGATTAAGACTTGATGGATGCGGCGGTATCCGTAATAGGGGCTTTCCGTATATATTTCGTCCATCCGGTTCAATATGGATTGATCTATCAGTTTCACCGCCTTTTTGTAATACAGGGAAGTCCTGTTTTTTATTTCCAATAACGCACACTGCCTCGTTACGGATATCGGGAGCTCAGGGTCCACGAGGCTTAATTTAATCAAGCCCGAGCTCCCGACTTTTTTTGACAGCCAGTCCCTTTCCATAACCGTTCTGCCTAAAGTTTTCTCTAATTCCTCTATTTTTTGTTCTTTTTCTTTAATCTCGTCTTTGTATTTTTTGGACGGAACGGATTCTTCGAAGACTATGGATGCGTTCTCGAGAAACTGCTTCTTCCAAGTTATAAGGCTTTTGGGAAGCACGTCGTATTTGGAGGCTATCTCGTTTAGAGTCTTGCCGGATTCTAAAAGCTCTATGACGAGTTTCGTTTTGAATTCCGGCGAAAAATTCCTGCGGTTTTTGCTCATTTTAGTTTACCCCTTTAAATTTGATTTTTTTAAATTCCTTAATTTAAATTCTAACAGATTTTTTAAGTTACGGAATAAGAAATTTAAAAGTTCTGTTCAGATTTATGGGTTCATTATAAATATCTCTGCGAAATATCGCCTGACTGAGTTTGGCATTAGGCAAGATTAGAGGAAATATTAAGGCAAATTCATATCTTCGTAATAAAAAAACCGCCGTAGCAGTCACTGGTTTTTAACGTCCAATGTGCTTAAAGTTAAGCATTAAACTGACTGACGGCGGCATGCTGCATAAAAAATATATATTCGGGAATATCTTTGCCTTAAACTTATTTTCTTTCTTTAATTTAATTATAGCGCATATTTTTGAAATTTCAAGCCATCCCATTATTTTTGCAAAATAAAAAATTGATACTACAGCCGCGCGGCTAGTTTAAAATACTTCCTTAGAACATTGACTTTTATATTTATAGTATTAATATCTATCGTCAAAAAAATCGCCCTTTTTTTATATAGCTTAAATTATAAAACAACCCCGTCCGCTTTTAATTATTCGCTTTATTAAATATCCGACCTTAAGTCAAAGATAATAGCTGAACCTATTAAGCTCAATATTGCCGCATATAAATATGAATAGTTCGCCCCTTTGTAATAAATCAATCCCATTAGAATATTCCCGCCGAATAATCCTATGCTTCTTGCGGCGGTCAGCGAACCCATTCCTCTTCCTATCGTTTTGCGCTTTACTATTAAACTTATTACGGTAGGCTCTATCGTTTCTATTATGCCGAGAGATATTCCTAGAATAGCGACGCAAATATAATATAAAAAGTAGTTTAAGGAAAACGTGAATACCAATGCCATGCCTAAAGAACCTGCAAAAGTAAGAAAATAGCCGAATCCGAGTTTATTAACGGTACGGGCTATCGTTTTTCCGGCTATAAGCCCCGTTAAAGCGGTACAGATGAAAAATAAAACATATGAAAGAATACCGAGGGCAGGACTTTTCGAAGATTGGGTAATCGTTAAAATAGGAAATCCAAAACTAAAAGAACTAAAGCCGTACAAAGAAGTCGCTATTAAAATTCTTTTAAATAACTTTTTATTTGAACCGCCGTTTTCTGAATCTGCAGGGACGATAGTGCCCCTGTTATCGCTGGCGGCGGAAACGCCCTTGACGTCTCTATCCATACCGTCCGAAACGCCGCCGATGAATTTTTTCTTTGAAATTAAAGTCAAAAAAATAGTTGAAATCAATAAAGGAATAACGGTTAGCAATAAAATATATTTCAAAGGAACATGGCTTGAAAAAAGTATCAGGGCGTAAATGCCTGCAAGGAAACCGCCCGTCTGGTCCAGAGCATGCAAAAAACCGAAGGCTTTTCCATAAAACTTTTTTATAACCGACCTCATAAGTAAAACTCTTCTTGAGGGCGACCGGAAATTTCTAGCCCACCATCCCGTAGAAAAAAATGCTACGGCTTCCGCAGGGTATATACTGAAACCGGTAAAAGAAAGAAGGGGTATTAAGATATTCCCAGCTATCGCAATTTTTTTATGTCCGAATTTATCCCCTGCTTTTCCTCCTAAATATCCGGAAAAAGCTCCTATTCCATAACTTATTGCGGAAGCGATGCCGAAATATATGACGGAACTATGCAAATCTATTACGAGAAATATAGGGAATATAACCAGAACGACCTGATAGCCCAAATCCGCGAATAAAGCCGATAAAGATATAAAAAGAACGTTGGAGTTCAGCCAATTTTTATTATAATCTTCCATAGCGGTTCTTTTTTAGTTTTATTTAATAAAATTTGCCAATCCTTCTGCGTAAACAGCCTTTTCCTGATTATTATTTTTTGTCCAATTTTTTATATCTTCGTTTTTTATTTTATCATATTTTAAGCTCGGACAAAGGCAAATGCGGACATGAGTATGAAAATAAATAAATCTTGTCAACTTTTAATTTTACAGTCTTAATTTTTAATAATCCGCTTTATTCACATTATTATTTTAAATTTATCGCTTTTATTATTAAATATTTAACTATTTATGTCAATCACTATAATAATCACTATAATAATCTCAAATCCCGATTTATAAAATATTTATAAATTCTAATATCCCATCATTGCGAGCAATAACTATCTATGATTTATAAGATACGGCTTGCTTCGACCTGAGCCAATTTTTGTCAGCGAGGAATCAAAATAAAATTGTTGCTAATTGAAAATTGCATTTTCAATTTGACATATAAATTTACTTTTGTTAATATGAATGTAAATTTAGATAAATGATATTATAATGCATTATAATATAATCATTCATCATGATAAAAAGAAAGTTATCCGAAAAAATAATTAATCTGTCAAAAAAATTTCCCTCGGTTACTATTACGGGACCGCGTCAATCAGGAAAGACTACTCTCGTAAAAGATATTTTTAAGAATTATGCATATATAAGCCTAGAAGATCCTGATGAAAGAGAATTCGCTATTTCAGACCCTAAAGGTTTTTTAAAAAGATTTTCTTCGGAAGTTATACTTGATGAAATTCAAAGGACTCCCGTTTTATTATCATACATCCAAGGAATTATAGACAAAGAATATGTACCCGGAAAATTCATTATTACCGGTTCTAATCAGTTTTATCTGATGAAAAATATAACTCAGACGCTGGCAGGAAGAACCGCCATAGTCAATCTGCTACCGTTCAGTCTTACCGAATTATTGGAACAACCGGCTATAAATCTATTTGATTTAACCGATTTAACCGATATAGGCTACATTGAAGATATTTACGGCAAATCCGACAAAAGTAAGTACGGCAAACCGCCATTAAGATTAGAAGAATATCTTTTTAAAGGTTTTTATCCGCCGATACACGACAAACAGTTAGAACCTAAGGATTGGCTGTCCGCTTATTACAGAACTTATGTGGAAAGAGATGTAAGAGAAATTACAAATATTGGAAACATCGAAACATTTTATAGATTTATTCAATTATGCGCGGGCAGATGCGGACAGATACTCAACCTTTCTTCGCTCGCATCGGATGCCGGAATTTCCCATACTACCGCAAAAAATTGGATTTCGGTACTTCAAGCGAGTTTCATATTGTACGTTATGCCTCCTCATCTTTCAAATTTTTCTAAAAGAATAATTAAAAGCCCTAAGTTATATTTTTTGGATACCGGACTGCTATGCTACCTGTTAAGAATCAGAAAAGCCGAAGATATTTTATTCAATTCGATGAAAGGACAGATATTCGAAAATTTCGTTTTTTTAGAATTTTATAAATTCTTTGCAAATATAGGCGAAATACCGCCGTTATATTTTTGGCGGGACAGAACCGGTCACGAGATAGATTTTATTATAGACACAGGTAAAAAACTTATTCCTGTTGAGGCGAAATCAGGAGAAACGGTAGCAAATTCTTTTTTTGACGGACTTAATTATTTTAAAAGTCTCGATAAAGACGCAAACATTTCAAAAACAGGCATACTTATAAACGGCGGAGACGTATTTTATATAAGAAACGGAAACTTAGCCATGCCTTGGTATTACATATAAGATATACTTTATTAAGCCCTTTGGCCACTTTTTTCAGAAATTCTAAATATTTTCAGAAAATATGCAAATAAATTATGCCAATGCAGGATATTGCCTTAAGTGCCTTATTTACTGCGGTTTTGAATGGAGCGGGCAACCGGGTTCGAACCGGCGACACCAAGCTTGGGAAGCTTGTACTCTACCAACTGAGCTATGCCCGCTTATTTATATGTGCGTGTTTTATGCGCCGTATTATTTATTTATACCACAAAAATAAAAAATTGTAAAATATATACGTATTATTTTACTTTAATAATATCTTCCGGCATCGGAACGGGTTTAACGCCGTAGGCTTCAGCAAAAGATTCGGCCATAATTTTAGAAAGGCGGCCGAAACTTAAATCGCTTAAGCTATAATCGGCTCCGGCTTTTTCCATTTCCTGCCGGATACCGGTAATATTATTAAAATATTGCCAGTTGTTATCGTCGCCTACCGGACTTCCCGCGTTGAACAGCTCTATATGCTCTTCGGGGTTATAATCGATATAAATCGAACCGTGCTGCAGGAATGCCGAGTCGCTTCTTCTCTGGGAATTGCCGCAAATTTTTCTTCCTTCAAACGTTATCTCGTATGAATGGGCTTTAAGGAAGCAGTTAAAGTTATTTTTTGCCGCTTTATTATTTTTATTGTTTCTGTCTTGCGGCGGTACGCCGTTTAGGCCGCCTGCGCCCGTATCTGGTTTTAAACCCAATTTTACAAAAAAAAGATATAAAAATTCGCCTATTTTTTTATAGGTTTCTATGAGTTTTCCTGAAAATATGCCGTTTTTATAGGGCGCGGTAATGGAATATGTTATTTCCGATTTATGCAATACCGCCCTGCCTCCCGTAGGTCTCGAAACGATATCGTATCCTTTTTTTTTTGCTTTTTCGATAATCTTTACGTATCTATCTGTGTCTTTTTGAAAAAAACCAAGCGAAAGGGCGGGGGGTGAAAAATAATAAATTCTTAACGTGGGACGGCTTGAAAAATCGTCCGAGATTTTATATTTGCCTAACAAAAATAAATCGGCGGACATATTGAAACTGCCTGAACATCCGCCGGAATCCGAAACTATAAGATTGAAACTCATTCAACCGTTGTTTTTTAAGTATTCTTCATACGCGCCCTGCTCCATTAAATCGTTAAGCTCGTCTTCGTTGGTGAGTTTAACTTTAAGCAGCCATCCGGAGTCGTAAGGCTCTTCGTTAACAAGTTCCGGTTCGTCTTTAAGCGAATCGTTGACGCTGACGACTTGCCCGCTTACCGGCGCATAAAGTTCCGAAACCGATTTAGCCGATTCTATGGTTCCGAACGATTCGTTCTGCTCCAATTCATAACCTGCTTCCGGCAAATCTACGTATATAATGTCTCCGAGCTGATCCTGGGCATAATCGGTAACACCGATAAGCGCGCTATCGCCGTTGGCTTTAACCCAGATATGTTCGGAATTGTATTTTAAACCTTTTGGAAAATCCATATATCCTCCTTTATCCTTATTCTTCTTATTATTTATCTTTTTAATTATTAAAATTTATATATTTATATATTTTAATAATATTCTTAAAATATTTGCAACATAAAATTTAATTTATTTTTATCTCTCTATAAATCTCTGTATATAACCTATATCGACGTTGCCGGAAAGGTAATCGCTGTCGTTAAGTATCCTTTTTAGAAAAGGAATATTCGTTTCTATTCCTTCAATCCTGAACTCGTTAAGAGCGTTTTTAGCCTTGTTTATAGCACCCATTCTGGTAGTATCGTGAACGATAAGTTTTGCGATTAAAGAGTCGTAAAACGGTTGAACGTTATATCCGCAATAAGCAAAATCATCGACTCTGACGTTAAAACCTCCGGGTTTATTATAAAATGTTATCAAACCGGGCGAGGGTTTAAAATTAACGGGGTCTTCGGCATTAATTCTGAGTTCTATGCTGTGGCCTTTAATTTTAACGTCTTCCTGCTTAATTTTAAGCCTGTCTCCGTTTGCAATCCTTATCTGTTCTTTGATAATATCGATGCCGGTTACAAACTCCGTTACCGGATGCTCTACCTGAACTCTGGTATTTACTTCCATAAAATAAAATTCGCCGCTTTCGTCCAATAAAAACTCAAAAGTAGCCGCATTTATATAATCTATCTCTTTGACAACTTTTAATATTAATTCCCCTATTTTTTTTCTTGCTGAAGATTTAACTGAAAGAGAGGGCGCTTCTTCGATTATTTTCTGATGCCTTCTTTGAATTGAGCAGTCTCTTTCCCCAAGATAAACGGCATTGCCGTACCTGTCGGCAAGCACTTGAAATTCTATATGCCTGGGATTTTCGCAATATTTTTCCAAATAAACGTCTTTATCTCCGAAAAACGACTGCGCTTCTTGTCTTGCCTGATGATATGCCTGGGATAAATGCGCGGGGGTTAAAACCATCTTTATGCCTCTTCCGCCCCCTCCCATAGATGCCTTAAGAATTAAAGGATAACCTATCTTTTCGGCCGCTTTTTTTATATCTTCTTCGTCGTCTCCTATATCGTCGCTGCCGGGCAAAACCGGAATACCGAGGCTCTTTACGAGCTTCCTCGCGTTCCTCTTGTTCCCCAGAAGGCTCATATTGGCGGAAGTGGGACCTATAAACTTAATGCCGCAATTCTCGCAAATCTCGGCAAAATTAGAATTTTCCGATAAAAAACCGTATCCGGGATGTATGGCTTCGCTATCCGTTATTTCGGCCGCCGATATTATGGAAGATATATTTAGATAACTTTTAGACGAAGGCGGAGGTCCGATGCATATACTCTGGTCGGCATATCTTACATGAAGGCTGTCCCTGTCGGCGGTCGAATATACGGCAACCGTCTTTATACCCATCTCTTTGCAAGCCCTGATGATTCTGACCGCAATCTCGCCTCTATTGGCTATTAAAATCTTTCTGAACATATTAATATCGCATTATTTTTTATTATTAAGACTTTATTATTAAGGCGGCGGGTATTCAAGCCCGTCCTTTTTATATAACAGCTCACTATGTATCCGTTAAAGGGGTTCTACGAGAAACAACGGCTGTCCGAACTCTACCAATTGACCGTTTTCGACAAGGATAGATACTATTTTGCACTTGATATCGACCTCTATTTCATTCATTATCTTCATCGCTTCGACGATGCAAACGGGACTTCCTTTCTCTACTATGGATTCAACCTCCACGAAAGGCGGCTTATCCGGAGAAGCCGACCTGTAAAACGAACCTACGAACGGCGATACTATCTCCTTAAGATGTTCGTTTTTAACGGCGGGCGTTATTTCCGTTTCTATAGACTTAGCCCTGTATGCGGCAAATTTTGCAAGTTCGGCCTGTTCGCCGCCGGAAATCTGAGCGGAATATTCTTTCTTATCGGAAATTACGCTTTTTAAGCCGCGTTTATAAATCTCGTCAGAGCTTAACGTAATTTTAACTTCTTCATCGCCTTTTTTATAATAAAACTCTTTAAGCTTATTTGATTTAATAAACTTTACCAGGTCTTTTATGTCTTTAATGTTCATAATATTTTCCTCTTTTCTTCTTTCGCCGCGCTCACCGTTATTATTCTTATCATTAATTACAGTTGCCGCCGCCGGCCGTCATTTAGAACTTACTCTTTCTATATACGTTTTTGTTCTCGTATCGACTTTTATAATATCGCCTTCGTTTAAGAACAGCGGAACGCTTATTACAAGCCCGGTTTCAAGAGTGGCGGGCTTAGTAGCCCCAGAAACCGTATCGCCTCTGAGTCCCGGTTCCGTCTGGGCTATTTTTAAATCTATAAAATTGGGAACTTCGATGTTTATAGGCTTGCCGTTATAATACAAAATTTTTACGTGGATATTTTCAAGCAAAAAACCTGCGCTTTCTAAAGATGCCTCTTTGTCTATATGCACCTGGTCGTACGTTTCGTTGTCCATAAAAACAAAACTGCTTCCTTCATCGTAAAGATACTGCATATTTTTTTCTTCTATATTAGGCGTTTCGACCTTTTCGCCAGCCCTTAAAGTTCTGTCTATTACCTTTCCGGAAATCAGGCTTTTCAATTTTGTCCTGACGAAAGCCCCGCCTTTTCCGGGCTTTACGTGTTGAAAATCGATAATTTCGTAAGGCTCTTTTTCCATTTCTATTCTAAGCCCTTTTTTAAAGTCGGTAGTGGAATACACTTAATTAAACCTCCGTTTCTCTGTTTTTCATATTTATTTATCTTCTATTTCCAATGCCTATTAATTTAAAACAATGCGAAATAAAAATCAACTATTAATTTTATGCCGTTAATTTTTATAAAAATTAAATTAAACCTTCAATGCCGCATTTATTTTTTTTAATATTGGTAATAACCCTCGCTCCGTCTTTTTCCACATAACACATATCTTCGATTCTAACGCCGAACTCGCCTTCAATATAAACTCCTGGCTCCACAGTAAATACCATGCCTTCTTTAACTGTATCGCCGTTTTTTTTGCTTATATACGGATATTCATGTATATCCAACCCCACTCCGTGGCCTAAAGAATGCGTGAAGTATTTTCCGTAGCCTCTTTTTTCTATATAATCTCTTGCTATTTTATCTAAACAGCTGAATTTAACGCCAGGCTTTATTTTAGAAATAGCCTTCTGCTGTGCGGAATAAACAGTGTCGTAAACGTCTAAAAACCTGCCGTCCGGATTTCCGAGATGTACGGTAAAAGTTTCGTCGCTTTTGTAACCGTTTAGTTCCGCTCCGAAATCGCACAATAAAACGTTTTTCTCATCTATTTTTTTATCCGAAGGCATACCGTGCGGCAGGCTTGAATTTCTGCCGGAAAGCGCTATTGTTTCGAAAGATTCTTTAGAAAAGCGCTCCATTAAGTTTTTTTTATAAGTAAGCGCCAAATCTTTTTCCGTGCAAACTTTTTCTTTTAAATTAGCCAAAGCGTATAGCATTGATTTTTCGGCTATGGAAACAGCTTCTAAAATATAATTCAGCTCTATTTCGTCTTTTATAGACCTTATTTTTGACAAAGCATTGCGGGCAGGAATCATTTTAATTTTACTTTTAAATTCCTCTTTAAACGAGGCATACTCGTCGCAGGTAATATAATCAGACTCGAACATTACGGTATCGGCAGGGGCATTTCCGCGTTTGACATCCGCAACGCCGGCGCAGGCGTTTCTTTTTAGTATGTCGACGGCTATATCTTTATAAATTTCTTTTATTCCGACGATTTTTACGCGGGCAAAACATTCTTTAGACGCCCTTTCGGAATATCTGCCGTCCGCGTAAAGAATTATTTCGCCTTTGCGCGTAAAATAGGCATAGCCTTCGCCTGAGAAACCGGTTATATAAAAAATATTGGAAGGCTTTTTTATCAGAATACCGCAGGCTTGTCTTTCAGCCAGCCGCGATATCATATCGGAAATATTAAACATAAAGGCGGTTTAATGTCCTTTTAAGCATTTTTTTCTCTGTAGGCGTATGCTTTTTGCAAAAAAGTTTCCAGAGCGGATATTTGAGTTTCGGCCGCTCTTTTCTTCCCGTCTTTTGCTTCTTTAATTAACGATTGCAGTCTCTTGACGTTATCCGCGGATTCTTCGTCTAACGGGTTTTCTTTCAGCAGGTCTATATAAATATTTAACGCTTCGCCGTAATGACCCTGAGATTCGTAAATTTCCGCAAAAGTTTTTGTCTTAGCTTCTAATGCCATGATATATTATTTTTATCACACCGGCTTATGTTTAGTCAAGCCAATTAAATTCCGTCTATAACCGCCTGTTTGATTTTCCTTATATAAAGCAGATTTCTGATTTTGCCGCCCTGGCCGTTTTTTACGTAAAACGTGTCAAACGCTTTATTGCCCTGGGTCGTTATCTTAGAAGCGAATATGCTTATGTCGAAAACGTTAAAAATTCTTCCTATATCGTATAAAAGCCCTTTCCTGTCTAAAGCCTGAATTTCAATTACCGTAAATTCGCCGCTTATATTATTATAAATTTCCACCGAATTTGAAACGCGCGGTCCGGCTTTTTTATATAAACTTTCGCTTTTTCTCTTGTTTTTAAGCATATCTTCGAGCGATATATTGCCGTTGAACACGTTAAAAAAGGTATTCCGCAGTTTATGCCAGTCGATACTGCCGTCAACTTTTTTATATATATGGTTTACGAAGAACGTATCGATAAACCTTCCGTCTTTTCTTGTATTAATATCCGCGCTCATTATATTAAAATCGAAATAGGAAAGTACTCCCGTTATGTCGGAAAACATAGTCTTTTTATCCTCGCCGCAGATAATTATCTCGTAATAATCTTCGCCGATATGAGGTTTTGCGACAAAATTAAATCTGTGGCGGGGCGAAATTTTTGAAAATAATTTTAAATGCAGTAAAATATTTTCAGCGCTTTCTCTGGTTAAATATTTATTTGGAGAATAAAACCGGTTTACGAAATCCGTTATGAAACCTTTTAAATCGTCGATGCCGTTAAGAAAATTATAACCCCTTTTGCCTTTCAGATTTTTTGCGGTTTCGCTTGTATTATCTATGTAATACATATCGCTTTTGAAATATTCTTCCGTATTTTTGAAATACGACAGCGTCCTATCGAAAAGCTCCGTCAGAAGCATTTTTCGCCACGAGTTAAATCTCGTTTTAGAAACCGCCATGGAATCGCAGATACTCACGATAAAAAGCAGTTTTAATCTTCTTGCGTCCTTAACGGTGCCCGCAACGGATTTGATAGTCGCGGGGTCGTGGATATCCCTCCTTTCTGAAGTAAGGGGAAGAAGAAAATGATTTAATATCAAAAAACCTATGCAGTTTTGGACGCTCTCACTCAGACCTAGCCTTTTTGCAACCTTTACGGCTATCTTAGACCCTATGGCTTCGTGATGCGCCGAATACCCTTTGCCGATATCGTGAAGAAGAAGCGAAAAATTTAAAATAAGCATATCTTCGGCGCTCAAATCTTCGAATGTCTCCTTAAGTTCTCCGTTGATTTTGAAATTAGCCGTATTTTCGAAATAATATATGCCGTTAAGCGAATGTGCATCGACCGTATAAATATGATACACGTCATTGGTGGAAAGAGAATCTATTTTTTCGAATTCCGGAATTAACGCGCTTAATATTTTTGTTTCGTGCATTAGAAGCAGCGTCTGATAAACTCTTTTTTTGTTTTTTAAAAGGGTTACAAAAAAATCCTTTGCAAAATCGCTGTTCTTAATGATTTTTCGGTATTTTTCTCCGCTTATTTTTAAAAGGTTGACGGATTCCGCGCTGAGCATGTAGCCCGCCGATTGATACAAATTAAGCAGATTAAAAATATTTTTAACGCCGGACAAAAAAAGCTCTTTGTCCCGCACGGCAATAAAGCCGTTTTCTAAATAAAGGTTATTTTCTAAAATAACGCAGGTTTTTTCGTTTCCTTTATGCCTGCTTATAAGTATTCTAGGCTTTATAAGAAGGTTGATGACTAATTTAGATATATTGTGTATATTCTTGGCATTCAAATAATAGTCGTGCATAAAATACTCTATTTTGTTTAAAAACTTTCCGTCTTTGTAGTAAAAAGCGTTAGCGACGTTTTCCTGAATATCGAAAGTAAGCTTATCGACCTTTTTCTGCGCAAGCAGATGCATCATTATTCTCGTTTTTAATATGAATTTCTTCCCGCCGTAAAAATCGGCGATATCCTCTTTGTTTAGAGAACTGTCCATTTTTTTAACCTTTAACGTTTCCATTATCCTCATTTCGGCAGCAGCGTCTCCTTCCTCTCCTGCGGAAGGAGACGGCAGGGATTCGCCGGTTGCCAGATAATAGACCCATTCGCAGTAAGAATAATCCCTTAAGCCTCCTATGCCTTCCTTAACGTCCGGTTCTAGAAGAAACAGGCCGTTATCGGACATAACGTTAATAAGCCGCCTTCTTCTTAAGTTTTTCATAAGTTCTACTAAAAAAACTGATTTTGCGTCTATGTTTTTAAAACCCGTTTTAAACCCTTCGTATAAATCCTTATTTCCGGCGATATATCTCGTATTTATGAAAGAAGTGTAGGTGTTTAAATCTTTTTTCATCAGCTCGGCGGCTTCCGAAATAGTCATTACGCTCTGGGAAAGATCCACTCCCGCGTCCCAGAACAAATAAAAAAAGTCTTTAAGGTCTTTTGCTACGTTTTCCTGATTCAGTCCGTCTTTTATAATTATCATTATATCTATATCGGAATAAGGGCATAGTTCGAGATTGGCATAACTGCCGCCCGCCGTTATGCAAAAATCCCCCCTGCCCCCTATGCCGGAAAATGCTTCCGTAATCACGGAATCGTAAAACTCGGATACTTCTCTTGCCGCGTGAAAAGAATCGAAGTTAAGAAGGTCTTCTTTTAAATTTTTATATTTTAATTTAATCCTTTCTTTCAAATCTTTAGGCGTCAATGTCAAAGTTTTCTCCGCTCGCTTCGCTCGTATTATTTGTTTTTATTTCCGTTGCTCCCGCTTATTCCGCCGCCGGAGGCATTTCTCGGATGAAACTTGGTATGCTGTTGCTTTAAATGCGATATGTCCGTATGGGTATAAATTTCGGTAGTAGATATGCTGGAATGTCCCAGCATCTGCTGAATAGACCTTAAATCGGCGCCGCCTTCCAATAAATGCGTGGCAAAAGTATGCCTCAGCATATGAGGGGTAATATTTTTATCCACTTTGGCCAGGACTGCCGCTTTCTTAACTATTTTCCATAAACCCTGCCGGGTAAGCGGATGCCCTTTTTCGGCGATAAACAAATTATTGCCGCCGCCCTGTTTGGCATATTTTTGCCTGAGCGGCAGATATTCTTTAAGAATATCTTTAAAAGGCGTTCCGAACGGAACTATTCTTTCTTTAGAGCCTTTTCCCCTGACCCTGATAAAATTCATATCGAAGTTAAAATTCTCCAACTTTATATCGGCCAGCTCCGAAATTCTTAAGCCGCTGGAATATAGAAGCTCTATTGCGGCTTTATTCCTGATATTTTCAAAATCCTGCCTCTGCTTCTGTTTTTTTCTGGCGCCTTCGTTTTTGAACTCCACCGATAAGATTCTGCCGACTTCTTCCTTTGTAAGAAAATTCGGCAGCTTTTTCGATATAAAAGGATATTCTATGTCCTTAAACGGAAATTCGCTTACTATTCCGCGTTTAAATAAAAATTTGTAAAATCCTTTTATCGACGAATAGAATCTTGCCCTCGTTTTAGCGTTTAAACCGAGTTCAGCGAGATACGACAAGAAATTTTGGAAAAAAAACGGCGAAAGTGCTTTAAAGTCGAGCTTTTCGCGTTCCGCATAAGCATGAAATTTCATTAAATCGAGATAATACGAAGAAATAGTATTAAGGCTTAAACCTCTTTCTATTTTCAAAAAAGAAATATATTCGCCGATAAATCTTTCGAGCCCGTCTTTTCTAATTTTGCCTGGGACTTCTGGGTATTCCGGCTTTTCGGCCTTATTTTCGGTTTTCATTTAAAGAACTTTCTTTTAAAAAACTCAGTATAAAATCAAAATCTAATTTTCTAAATTCGTATTTTCCTATATCCTTTACTAAAACAAATTTAATCTGTTTTTCGCTTACTTTTTTATCGAGTTTCATCGCATTTATATATTGTTCGGGAGTAAAGCCGGGGATATCGGACGGCAAACCGGAATTTTTTATTAAATTCCCGATTCTTTTTACCGTCTCCTCGCTGCACAGCCCAATCTTTTTTGAAAGAGCCGCCGCAAAAACCATTCCTATCGCTATGGCCTCGCCGTGTTTTACGCTTTCGTAATTATATAAAGTTTCTACGGCATGCCCTAAGCTGTGTCCGAAATTAAGCACCGAACGAAGTCCGGCTTCTTTTTCGTCTTCCTTAACCACTTCCGCTTTGATACTGCACGACCTTTCTATTATATGGGTCAAAGCGTCTTTGTCGTAAGAAAGGACTTTTTCGTAACCCTTTTCGAGATAGGCAAAAAAACCGGCGTCGAGCACGGCTCCGTATTTAATAACTTCGGCAAATCCGTTTATCAGTTCCCTTTTATCCAAGGTTTTAAGCAAATCGACGTCTATCAAGACTGCTTTGGGCTGGTAAAAAGCGCCTATAAGATTTTTACCTTTCGGATGGTCTATGCCCGTTTTGCCCCCTACGCTCGAATCTACGTCGGCAAGAAGGGTAGTGGGCACCTGTATGAAGTTTATGCCCCGCAGATACGTCGCCGCCGCAAATCCCGCAATATCGCCTATAACCCCTCCGCCGAAAGCGATAATAAAATCCGACCTTTCAAACCTGTTTTCTACAAGCCTGTCGTGAATATCGGAAAGGTATCCAAGGCTTTTCGTAGCTTCTCCGTCGGGAAGAACCATAACGGCAAAATCGTCCGCCCCGTAGTTTTTAAGGAACGAAGAAACCGCGTTTCCGTATAAACCGTTTACGGTTTTACAAGTTATAACTAAAGCCCTGCCCTTTAAATTTAAGCCGGAGGAACTTAAAACGGCCGCCGTTTCTTTATTATAGCCTCCGCTTACGATGCCCGAATCTATTAATATATCGTAACCGTTATCTTTGGCGTTCAAGTTTAAATCTACCCTGATTTTCATATCTCTCCTTTTATATACTATTTTTATAGCCTTTTTTGACGAAAAAGTCAAAGGATATCGCCTGAATAGTTAAAGAAAACAGGACCGTTATAAAAACGTAGGTAATTATTTCGTTCCTTAAAGGCAGGGATAAAGGCAGAGACAAAGCCATAGCTATAGGCAAAGCGCCTTTTAAGCCCCCGAATACGAGAAATCTTTTATACTGCTTATTTATGGTCAGGCCGTCCGAAAATATTTTAAACCTGTTTTTTACAATATTAACTATAGGCGAAATAAGATATACTCCTATAAAGCGCGAAAAAATGGAAAGTGCGACGATAAATAACGATATAACCCATATGTCTAAAATTTTAAACAGATTTATCTCTATTCCTATTATTAAAAATAAAATAGAATTTACTATAAAAGTTAAATATTCTATTACCACGGGAAAAACTTCCAGCGTCCGCTCCGAAACTTTCTTTTTAAATCCGTAGTTTGCAAGCACTATGCCGCTGAATATAATAGCCATGATAAAAGACATATGAAGGTAATAAGCCGCTATCAATGACGCGTAAGCCAGAAGAAGCGAAATCATTATTTCCGTCAAAAAATCCGTTGCAAGAGACAATACGAGCGATACCGAATATCCGAGGGCGATGCCGAGTATGGAGCCCCCTATGGATTCGTATAAAAATTGAACAGCGGAAACCTTTATTATGCCGAGGACATAATAAAACATATTATATAAGGGGTTTAACGCCGCCCCGTGAAGATTCAAGCCTAAAAAAACCTCGAAAAGGACGAGGCTTATTCCGTCGTTAAAAAGGCTTTCGCCGGTCAGCAGCGTTTCGATATCTTCTTTTCCGTCCGCATTTTCGGCTATCTTGTCATTGCGAGCGCAAGCGAAGCAATCTGTTTTTATATCTTTGTCCCCGTCCGCATTTTCGGCTTTATTTCCCTGACCGTTTTTCTCGGTCATTGGCGAAACGCCGCTTCTTTTCGTTATCCTG
Organism: bacterium; assembly: GCA_021798015.1. Classification (GTDB taxonomy): domain Bacteria; phylum SZUA-79; class SZUA-79; order Acidulodesulfobacterales; family Acidulodesulfobacteraceae; genus Acidulodesulfobacterium. The sequence continues at coordinate 756 of JAJZYP010000037.1, read as the reverse complement.
TTTTTTAACAGGGCAAGTATAGATATCGGGTCGGTAGGGGTTATTATTGCGCCGAAAATTAAAGACTGTTTTAACGGAAAATTCAGGACGAAATGAAAAATGGCGCCGGTAAAAATTGCGGAGATTATCGTTCCGAAAAGGGACAGCGCGCCTATCGGAAGAATATTCGATATCAAAGGGCGCATCTTAATGCCGACCGCCCCTTCGAATATAATAACAGGCAGAAAAACGTAATATATAAGATACGGGGTGATGTTTAAACTCGGAAATATGCGGAAAATTCCGACAAAAAGCCCTATGATGACAAGCATCGAGGCATAAGGAATCTTAAGGTATCTCGTTAAAATTCCGCCCGCCGAAGCTATAGAAAGCAGAAGTATCGCCGTAATTATTATATGTCTGCCGTCGTACATATTTACATTATAAACCTAAAAACCGGCATTTTCATCATATTTCGGTATTCCCGGGCTTGAGCCATTCAGGATAATCGGGGAGCGAGGCGTTTTCGTTGTTTAAAATTATTAGAACACCTGATTCGTTCTTTTTAAAACCGCATTTTTCGAAATAGCCGCGGCACGTAAAATTTTTGCCGGTGTCTTTGAACGGCACTGAAGTCAAATAAATCCGTCCATTTTCGCTTAAGGCAAAATTTTTTCGGCAATATTATTCAATCTTTTATCGAGCGTCCATAATTGCACATCGGAAAGCATAGCGGAAGCAAGAAGATGAATGTCTATATATCCTAGTCCTTTTCCC
>JAJZYP010000162.1 GCA_021798015.1 bacterium | reverse complement strand
TTTAGAGTGTCTTTAATATCTTTTTTCGATACTTTTTGGCTTTGCTCTTTTTTCTCTTGCATTTCTTTTTTCTTTTTCGCTTCTTCTTCGGCTAATATCTGCTCTTCGAGGGCTTTAATCTCCGCCATAAAGTCACGATCAGTCGGAAGATAGATATCTTTATTTATAATATTTTCAAGGTTCTTCGTTTCTTTTGCTTTAAAGAATTTAATGCCGTCGTCAGTAACAATTTTTCCGAAATATTGATAGTTCGGCAAGGTCATAAATTCCGATGATAATATGGCGTGGGTCTCCCTTATTGAAGTAGAATAAGTCGTTGTATGTTCCTGCTTAAATGCAGTCGAAACGGCCGTATTAGCAAGTAGTTCCTTCTTTTCTATTTTGCCGAATCTGTCGGCAAGCATTGCTGCCGTTTTATCGTCGTTGGTTCTGAAAGCGTATGTGTTATTAATATTATCAAGCAAATTATAAATCCTGTCGCCGTAAATCCTTCCACTCTCCTTTAGATTTTGCAAAGCTATTATAAAAGCAACATTCTTTTTTCTGCATTGAGCAAGAGTATTTGGAAAGTTTTTTAAAATTCCGATATTTGTAAACTCGTCTATTACAACATTAATTCTGCGCTCGGTTTTGAAGTTTTGGTCTAAAATCATATTCGAAAATATTGTTAAAAATAAATTCAATATCGGCCGCTGGGTTTCTAATGTTTCATTATGATAGTTAATAAAAATGCGTCTGTCGTCGTCGGGGTTCGTAAGCCAGTCTCTTAAACTGAATTCTTCCCCTGTCATATTTATAGAAAGTAGCCCGTCAACATAATTTTTATACGTTTGGTATACGTCAGTGAAAGAAATAGAAGCGTTGCCGGTCAGTTTTTGAATCTTTTCGAAACTCTCCTTTGGTTGATAGAGCATTCGTTTTTTGACGTCTTTATTTTGGTAAATCTTATTAGACCAGCAATAATACAAAGCGTCGTTTAGTATTAATCTTGCAGCTTCGCTAAAAAATCTATTGCCATGAGATCCTTCAGGTTCTTCCGGAATAATTTGAGACGAAAATTCTTTTAAAATCATCGTCGATTTAGCTTCTTTCAGGAAATTCCAAAGAAAACATCGTTCATCTGTTATATCTAAAATTATGTCTCCTTTGCGGTAAAACTGAGCCATGTATTCGCCTGTTATATCTAACATTATCCATTTTGACGACGGCAAAACTCTCATTCTGTCTAAAATTATTTTAAGCATTAGAGTTGATTTACCGGCGCCGATCGTGCCGGATATCATAGTCATTAGAGTATCGAATTTCGAATCGTGCAATATATCTACGCCTTTCTCTTTATTGATGTCCTGCCCGCGCATAATATTACTGTTCTTGATATTTTTAGTCTTTTTCTTTTTATATGTTAATGCTATAACCGGCGGCAAAAGAATTAAAACAAGTCCGATAATTAAGTCAATCGCTATTTGCGTTATGGTTCTGTATTTGTAGTCTGTCAGCACTCTCCAGATATTATCCCAAAGAAAAAACATATGCTGATTATTACCGTGTTTTAATGCGAATTTCATCTTGGTAAGGCATTCGTTTTTAAGCCATGCCGACTTGGACGTAAACATAAAAATCGCAAAAAAAGCAACGTTGATAATGAAGAATTTCAGTATTTGAATACTCAAGAGCGAAGTAAAAATAAGCCTGATTATCTTGGCCGTATTGGTTAAATTTACTTCGTAAAATCTCGAAATAGTCGAGGTCAGCATTAGCGAATAATAAGACGCCGGAATCGAAAAAATAAAGCCGCCGATTGCGTAATTCAATATCGAAAAATTATGAAAATTATAAAAATCTCCGGACCCGATTAAGAATAAAACGCCGACTGCTACGAGTAAAAAAGTTAATATAATATCGGTTAGTCCGGTCATCATTATGTCGGCCGAATAGTCCCAAATATGACCCGTCGTAATTACGTCGGCCGGCAAAGGAACTCCGTTTTTTTCGGCTGCGTATCTCATTTGAGCCGCCGAAACCATGTCTATTAATCCGCGCTTTTTTTCTTTTTTTTGGCCGCCTCCGGACGGCTTTGACGAATAAGAATTTCGATACATATCCTGATTAAAAACTCCCATGTCCATAATCTTTTCTCCTCTTAAAACTTGCATAAATATTTAAAATAAATTGTAAAAATCAAAACGAAATATAGAACCCAAAACATTAAAATATTATCTTTCCAAACGGAAAATCCCGCGCCTAAAATAATAAAAATTGCAGTAAATTTTCTCTGCCAAATGAATAAAAATTTAAATAAAAAAATTATCGACGGTATCAATTTACTCTCCCATTTCTTGGAATTTTTTAACGAATTGTTCGACCATTTTTTTCTCGTCGAAGTCTCCAATTTTTTCCAAAATTAATCCGGTTTTGTAATTTAAATCTTTAAAGTTTTGTTTCATTTCTTCGACGTTCTCGTTCATTTTTTCGATTACTAAATCGTCTTTTTTTGAATCGAAATAATCTAAAACGACGTCTTCGATAAGCTTGCTTTTTGAGATATTTTTATCGTGTGCGAGCTTATCGATTAGTATTTTTGTATGCTCGGAAACGGCAAAACTAACACTGATTTTCTTCTTCATTTTTATTCTCTCCTTATTAAAAAATAACGTTCAATCTGAATATTAATTTATTATTAATCAGCAACTTTATATTTTTATTACTACTAATAGCCTTTATACTTTAAAAATTATTAACGAAGTTAATAACAAATTAATAATTGCAACTGCAATGTTTTAAAGGCTTTTCGGTCAAAAAAGTAGTTAAAAAGCCCAGTTTTAGGGGCGTCCTTGCGTGCCCGTCCTGCCTGTCCTTTTATCAATATGTTTCTCTTCTATTTTTCTCATGTCGTTTACCTTAAAATGTCCGGGAAATTTTCAACCTCGGGGCTTGGGGTTTCTGTTCAAAAACGAGCGGAGCCTTAACTGCTTTTAATAATCTTTTTACAATTTTAAAAAGGGGATTTCCAAATCCCCTTATCGTCGTCGAGAAAAAAATTTCAAGGAGAATTCGATAGAAAATTAAACCCGAAGGGCTTGCAGGCTTTAG
>JAJZYP010000161.1 GCA_021798015.1 bacterium | reverse complement strand
GCATAATCCAATTATAAAATCATATTAGAGAAAATTAAGATAATAATAATCTTAAAATATAACAAATAATTAATTTTATTTTATGAAGATAACTCAGATAAAATTTCAAAATATACTATCTTTTAATGATTTTACCTGGTCAGCCATTAATGACGGTTTAAATATTATTGTAGGACCAAATGGAGCAGGCAAGTCTAATATATTCATTGCTATAAATTTTTTAAAAGATTATTTATCAAAGTCCTATAATAATAATTATAATTTCAATAGAGAATATAATTGGCTTATCAATGCCAGCAATGAACACGCCGATGGATTTAAAATATGTATGGGTATAGAATTTGATAAAAATGACGAAAAAGGTCTATTTAAAAATTTTTTCACATTAATTTTACAAATGGCCATTGTGTCGGATTTGCCTTCAATTAACCAAGAAATTTTTAATCATGATAATAGTAATACAACGACTACGTTATTACCGATAAATCAAGATGAGTGTCTTTATAAAGTTCTTGATAAAATAAATGTCGAGTTTATAGATGATTTTTTTAAAGGAACATTAATTTTCGAAATCAATCAAAAAAATTCTTCAGTTTCGTTATATTACATATTTTTTAAATCTTCAAAACAAATCCGCTTATATTTAAGCGGCGGTCAATTTTCTAATTCCTTGATTATTGTCAATCCGGAGCCTTTGCTTGCTAACGCGCCAAGCACAACTATAAAAAATTTTTCTTACTATAATGATTTAAAAAGCAAAATTCCCGAAGCATACAATCAATGCATGAACCATCAAGAATTATCTAATATAATGGGACTATCCTTTTCTTTTGATAAAATCCTTAACGAAGTAATAAACAATAATGAATATAGCCGCATATCTGGATTATCTGGTTCCAATTGGCCCAATCCACCGTCGCTTAATTCGGCAAAAGAATTAGCACAGGCGTTAAAGTTTAATCCGAATACTAGCTCTACGCTACCTTCTTTTATTTCTCTTTTTAATCATATAATTGAAAAAAAGATTATAAATCTTGATAATTTTAGAATTCCCTATAAAAAAGAATATCCTGTAAGCGAAATTGAATACTCTCATCCTAATTTAGCTAATGGAAAAGATTTGGCTTTATATTTGCATAAATTAAGAAACGGCAACCGTGAAGAAAAAATAAAATTTAAAGAAATAGACGAATTGTTTCTTCGTATCGCAAAAGCTCATTTGGATATAACATATCAATTTCTATCAGAAAACCAAAATTATAGTAAAATTCAGCAATTGGGTTATTCTGCTCCGTCTCCTGATGGATATAATAAAACTGAAAATAGCGTTCATAACTTGGAGGATAAAGTTAAATTTACGATAACGGTAACAAAGGAGAAAGGAGATATTGAAATTCCGTTAGAATATAGCGGAGCAGGAATACAGGAACTGGCCTTACTAATTTCTATATTAAAAATGCCTTCTTCCGAAGGATGTATAATGCTTTTAGACGAGCCTGCCGTCAATTTGCATCCAATAATGCAAAAAAAGTTATTGAATGAATTTAAAAATATCATAAACTATAAAGAGCAAAGTGAGCAAAATATAAATAAAAATCAGATTTTTATTATTTCGCATTCGTCCAATTTTATTCCTAAAGAAAAATTGTTATCTAAATCGGTAAAAAGGATTTATTTAGACGATAATAGTTATTCCGCAATTTCAAGTGAAATAAATGATGAAAATGCTGAAAATATTACGTCAATGTCCCACATGACAAATTTTACCGATAACTTAATTTCTTCTTTATTTGCTTCTTCTGTAATTCTTTGCGAAGGGGATGACGATTATTTGGCTCTACCTATATGGTTTGAAAAATACAAGAAGGGAAATTCATTACATGATTATAATGTTATGCTTTTCCCGATGGACGGATGGAACAATATAAAATATGCTATAAATTTTCTTACAAGTTTTAATATTCCATATGTTGCGTTGCTTGATCCAGACACTATGTTAAACGGCAAGAAATCTATTTTTAAAAAATTGGGTTTGAAAATTCCAGTCTTATCAAACGAAGATAAAATAAGAGAAGCAATTAAAAAATTAAAAGAATGTAAAATATTTATTTACGGAGATAATGAAAATTTTAAGTCGTCGGATAATAGAACCTTTCGTAGCATTATATGTAAAGATCTATCCAAAAGTTTTGAAAAATTAAACACTGACTATATATATGCGGAAAAAATCAATAAAAATGCCAAAGAAAAATATGGCAATGATAATGACAAGGCATTCTCGATATGTTTTGCTGAAGAAACTGAACCGCCGGAAGAAATAAAAGCGCTTTTTGATAAAGCTTTAGAATTGGCCGGCGCTGAATGGTGAGTATTGTGAATAATTTATTTTTTTATTAAAAAAGAGGCTGATATGACCAAAGAACAAAAATTTTATGAAGCATTGAGATATGTTTTCATAGGCGCTAAAATTGAAGGCGAAGGCGGTTTTATTAACCTAATGCGAATAAAATCGAGTTATTATTCTCAGATTGAGAAACTACTTAAGGAAGATATAGAAAAAGCGTTAATTCAATATCCTAAATTTAGAGATGAGTTATTCGATAAGCTATATACTTTTTTTAGCCGTTATTTTACCGAAAGCGGCTCGATTTATTTTAATTCCACGCCTTTTCATAATAATATTTACGAAAAAGTATATACCGACGAAAAAGACGTTATTTTATTCTGGAAAACTCAAATGCTTTATTATGTTAAAACAGACCGCATATTCAGAAGTATGCCGGTAGAGTTTGACGGTTTTAAGTGCTATTTTGATGTAAGCCAAATTGAAAATAAAAAAGCCAACGAAAAAAGAACGCTGATTTTTGAATTAAGTAAAATTCGCGAGGATGGTGTTATAGTTTTTACCGTTAAATATTCCGAACGTGGAACAAAAACTAAAACGGACGAAATTTTAAAAAATTTAAAGAAAAAAAATATCGGGATAACCGAAGAATTATTAGAAAAAGCCTTTCGTATTTTTGAGAAACAAAGCGAAGTAGATTTCTTTATTAACAAAAATGCCAAGGCATTTTTACAGGAACAATTCAAG
>JAJZYP010000036.1 GCA_021798015.1 bacterium | reverse complement strand
GCAAAATCCTTAAAAGATATAATAAAGCAGGTTAGTATTCCGATAATTGCCGACATTCATTTCGACCACAGGCTCGCGCTGGCAGGGGTAGAGGCGGGAGTGAGCGGTTTAAGGATTAATCCGGGAAACATCGGGGATAACAAAAAAGTAAAAGAAGTCGCGGCCGCCTGTAAAGATAAAGGCGTGCCTATAAGAATAGGGGTGAATTCCGGTTCTTTGGAGAAGGGAATTTTAGACAAAAACAAAGGCGATTTTGCCGCGGCAATGGTCGAAAGCGCCCTTAAACATATTAAGCTGCTTGAAGACGAATCTTTTTACGATATAAAAATTTCATTAAAATCAACCGATGTTTTAACGACCGTTCGTGGGTACGAGCTTTTAGCCGTGCATGTCGATTATCCCTTTCATATCGGTATAACCGAGGCAGGGACCGTTTTTTCGGGAGCTATAAAATCCGGGGTAGGGCTTGGGATTTTGCTTTATAAGGGTTTGGGCGATACTATCAGGGTTTCTTTAAGCGACGACCCCGTTATGGAAGTTATCGCAGGTTATCATATCTTAAGGGATTTAGGCTTAAGGGAAGGCGGCGTTCAGCTGATATCCTGTCCGACTTGCGGAAGGGCTGAAATAGACATAGTTAATATCGCAAAAGAGTTTGAAAGAATCTCTTTTAAAATAAAATCTAACATAAAGGTTGCAATAATGGGGTGCGTCGTAAACGGACCGGGAGAATCGGCTCACGCGGATATCGGTATTGCAGGCGGCAAAGGAAAATCGGTTTTGTTTGCAAAGGGCAAAATAATCGGGAAATTTGACAATGAAGAAATATTGAGCGTATTAGTTAAAGAAATCGAAAATATTACAGGAGATAAAATTTTATGAGGCAAAGGGGTAAATATGAGATATTCTAAATTTTTTATACCGTCGTTAAAAGAAGACCCAAAGGAGGCTGTTCTTAAAAGCCATAAATTGCTTTTGAGAGCCGGCTTTGTCAGACAGCTTTCAGGAGGTATTTATACATATCTTCCCCTTGGATTTAAAAGTCTAAAAAAATTAGAAGATATAATAAGGCAGGAAATGAATTTAGCAGGAGCTGTCGAACTTTCTATGCCTTTTGTTCAGCCATTGGATATTTGGAGGCAGTCCGGCAGGGATGAGGACTACGGAAAAGAGTTATTAAGGTTTAAAGACAGACAGGACAGGGATTTTTGCCTTGCGCCCACCTATGAGGAGGTTATTACAGATTTAGTCAAAAGAAACATAAAATCTTATAAGGAATTACCTTTAACATTATATCAGATACATCTTAAATTCAGGGATGAAATGCGTCCAAGGTTCGGTCTTATGCGCGCAAAAGAATTTATTATGAAGGATGCTTATAGCTTCGACGCCGATGATGCAGGTTTGGATAAAAGTTATAAAGCAATGAGAAAGGCGTACGAAAACATATTTAAGAGGCTTGGGTTTAGTTTCAAATTTATTAAGGCAGAGGCGGGGGAAATAGGCGGTTCTTACTCCGAAGAGCTAATGGTTTTTTCGGAATACGGCGAAGACACAATAGTCCTGTGCGATAATTGCGGATATTCCGCCTCTATAGATGATGCTAATTCTGTTAGCGATTATCACGGTCCTCTTGAGTCGTGCAGGCAGCCCAAAATGACAAAGCTGTTTACGCCGGATAAAAAGTCGGTTGAAGATGTCAGCGCATATCTTAAAGTGGATAAAACCTGTTTTGCAAAAACAATTATTTATGAGACTGAGATAGGGTTTGTGGCTGGAATCGTAAGAGGAGACAGGGAAATAAACGAGCATAAATTGAAAAAAGCGGCGGGTGTTAAAAACTTATTTCTTGCAAAAGAAGCGGATGTGGAAAGGGTAACCGGCGCTCCTTGCGGCTTTGCAGGTCCGTTCGGCCTTAACGATGTTCGCCTTATAGTTATAGATGAGGAGATTAATAATTCTGAATACTGGATTACGGGGGCGAATGAAAAAGATGCCCATATGGCAAATGTAAAACCTGAACGCGATTTTATGCCCGATGTCGTCGCTAACATAAGAAGCGTTCAAACCGGGGATAAGTGCGTGAGGTGTTCAGGTAGTTTAAGCGTTAAAAACGCAATCGAACTTGGGCATATTTTTAAATTGGGCGATAAATATTCAAGTATTTTAGATGCAAAATTCTTAGATGAGAAAGGGGAATTTAAATTTTTTGTTATGGGATGTTACGGGATTGGGGTAGGAAGGACGCTTCAAACGCTTATAGAGGTTTTTTCCGACGAGTCTGGAATAAATCTTCCCGTATCTGTAAGTCCGTTTACCGTTGCGGTTGTTTCGCTGAATACCGGCGATGAGGGGATAGTCGGCCTTTCCGAAAAGATTTATAGCGAACTTAAGTCTTTCGGAATGGACATCCTTTATGATGATAGAAAATTATCCGCAGGTGTTAAACTCAAAGATATCGATTTAATCGGGATACCGTTTAAAATAGTTATCGGGAATAGAACGATTAAGGACAAAAAATATGAGCTGTCCATAAAAAATGGAAATATAAAGGAGGTTTACGGCAACCTTGAGAGCCTTTATAAAAGGGTAATAGAGTTATCAAAAGTAGAAGGATTTTTTGAACCGTAAAACAATATGAATATGAATTTTGGAAATTTTAAGTTAAGTAAGGCGGTGAGCGGAGGGGGTATGTTATGATAGATTTAAATATACCGGGCATTACAAATGTTAAAATAGAAAATGCGGTATTCGATATGAATGGAACGCTTTCGGAAAACGGATTAATAAAAGAATCCGTAAAAGAGCTTTTAAACGAGCTTTCCAAACATGTATCCATATATATAATTACCTCCGATACCTTCGGAAACGCCGATGAATCTGTCAAAGGGATAAATGCTAAACTTTATATAATAAAAGGAGATAATTCAGCCCAAAAGAAAAAAGAGATAGTTTATAAATTAGGGTATTCAAAAACGGTGGTTATAGGTAACGGCTATAATGATTATGCAATGTTTAAGCAGGGTGTGATAGGTATCGGAATAGTGGATAATGAAGGGCTTGCCGTTAAAGCCGCCCTTCACTGCGATATTATTGTTGCCAAAATAGAAAATGCTATAGATCTTCTCTTAAATCCTAAAAAATTAACTGCCACATTAAGAAATTAAGAAATTGATTAATTTGTTAAAAGCATTAAAAACGGGCAGACCGCCCGCTAATTATGCTCAGCCAAAACCGCTACTGTGTCCGCTGCCGCATGAACCGGACGAGTTATAGCCCAAAGAAGAGTGCGAATCTCCATAACTACTGAAAGAGCTAACCCTTTTGATGGGTTTTTCTGCTCCGCAAACAGGGCAATTAATATCTTCACCCTTTTCGCTGAGCCTTTGATAAATTTCAAATACTTTTCCGCACTTTTTACATTCATATTCGTAAATCGGCATTTTTAAGATTCCTCCTATATTATTTATATTATAATGTAATGCTGCTTTTTTGATTAGTTTTTTCATTATACCGCAAAACTTTATAAGGTCCAATTTCAGGGTTTGGCCTTAGGAACCGCCGTTAATCTTCCCGTAACAAGTTTTATGTAATATTTATTTAAATTTATCTTATATAATGCGTTTAAATAACTTACTTTGGCTGCTTTATATTGATCAAGCGTTTTATCTAAATTTATTAAGGTTGTCATACCCGCCTTAAACCTGTTGGTTGTGATCTTTAATGTCTGTTTGGCGTTTAAAACGGCAAGTTTTGCAACATTTGTGTTCATAAAATATGTCTTATATTGCAAATAAGCCTTTCTAACCTGCATTTCAATCTTATTTCTAAGCAGTCCTTGATATTCGATCATTGTATTATAACGGCTTTTAGATTTTTGCAGATTATTGTAGTCGTATAATCCCGAAAAAATATTAAAGTGAAGCATTACGGTAAAGGCGTAACTATAAGAATCATTCGGATGTATAGCCGGTCCATTGCTAAAATAATCATATCCGGCAACAAGTTTCGGTAAAAACTTTCCATATGCCTCTTTAATTCCAAGACTCATATTCTTTTTATTAAGAAGAAGGGCCTTGTAGTCCGGTCTATGGGCAAAAGCCTCCTTTTGCAAGGAACCGATCGACAAAGGTTTATTATAAGGAGGCAGTAATTTAGATGTCAATTTATATTTTGAGTCAACCCGCAGTCCTATCGTGATATTTAAAAAATATTTAGATAATTTGTAATTCTTTTTTGCCGTAGCAAGTTTTTCTTCTACCTTTGCAAGCTCGACTTTCGCCCGTAAAACATCAGAAGAAACAACCTGACCGGCTTTATAAAGATTTTCCGCTAATTTTTTATAAGCCTTAGCGGTTTTTACCATGCTTTTCATCAGTTTGACATATTGATGCGCCAGAATTGCGGAGTAATAAGCCTTTGCCACGCTATAAAGCACCTTTTGCTTTGTTTCGCTTAACCCCTTTTTTAAAGATAATCTGTGAAGTTGCGCTCTTTGGTAACCAAAGTAAATTTTTCCGCCCATAAACAATGGTTGTTCTATTTGGAATTCCGATTGATAGTTATGAATCATTCCGGGATTATTTAAGAAATTAGGGCTGAAATAACTCTGGACATTTTGATTTGTAAGGATTTTTTGGTTCAGAACGCTTCCAAATGCATATAACGGGTTATCCGTGTTTAAATATGTTTCGTTAAAATTAATCTTCGGAAAAAAACCGCTTAAAGCCTCATTTTCTTCATAACCTGCTATATTAAGTTTTAATGACTCCAATTTTAATATTTTATTGTATTTTAACGAGTATAAAAAGGCTTTGTTTATAGACATATTACTTATTCCGACTGCATATGCGTTTTTTGAAGCAGCCGTTATCATTATAAGTATTGCAATTGAAATTAAATAAAATATATCGGCATTTTTATTTGTAATTTTTATTGTTTTACTTTTATTCATATATATCGATAATTATATATCTAAATTTAGAATATTGCAACTAAAAATAAAGAATTTATTATATGCATATATAAAGGATTTTAGAATAAGATTTAAGACCTATTTGGGTAAATTTAGCGAAATAGGATTATTATTGGCTTTTGTGTCATGATTGTTACCTGCAGAATTACTATAATCTTTTAAATCGTTAAATATCTTTTCGATTCTTTTATCGCTAAGTTGATAGCACATCATAACGCCGTCGCGCTTACAGCTGACTACACCTTTGTTTTTAAGCGATACAAGATGCTGGGAAACTGTTGCCTGAGGAAGTCCAAGGGCTTCCCATATATTTTTTACACAGGACTTATTGTTAATTAGAACCTCTATTATCCTAAGCCTTATGGGATGCCCAAGTGTTTTAAGAAGTTCGGCCTCAACAACAAATGAGCTTCGCTGATTTTCAATTTCATTTTTTATATCCATTGTTATTTATTCTTTGATAATTTTTAAAATTTATAATGTATAATATATGTATATTATTATAATTAATTATATAGAATTTTAAAAATTGTGTCAACAAAAATAAACCCCTCGTCTTTTAACAAGGGAGGGGTGATGTTATGTTGAAAATTAACAATTAATCGCAGGCGGGATCTTTGCTCATTTTTTAAAATGCTAAATGTATATCTGCATTGGCGGCGTATTCCACAAACGAGGCTGCGCCAGCGTATTCAAGTCCATCGAGCATATCTTCTTTCTTAAAGCTGAATAAGTCCATCGTCATCTGACAGGCTATCAGTCTCACGTTGGTTTCCTGACATAACGAAATGAGTTCTGGAATTGTTGCGACCCCGTTTTTTTTAATCATTGATTTCATCATAGAAGTAGCCATTGCGGTCATACCTGGCAGAGCGCCGATAAGATTAGGAACGGGCATTGGCATTGCAGGGTTGCCGAGGGGAGCAACTTTGAGGCTGTCCCCCGCATCTTTTCTAAGGATTTGCAAACCGTAAAACGTAAAAAATATCGCGCTCTCGATATCTAAGGCCGCTGCGGTGGAAGCAAGAATAAGCGGCGGATATGCCATATCAAGCGTACCGTGAATAGAAATTATAGCCATTTTTTTTTGTTCTTCAGCCATTTTTTTTCTCCTTCTTTAGGTTGTTTAATTAAATTTAAAAATTAAATTTAAAAATAAATAAAGTTTGTTCAAATATATGAATTAGGCCGATATGTTAACCTATTTGCATAAAAGAAATAATGTTTTAACCATTTAATAAAATAAATTTAAAATTGTCAATAGTTAAATTTTAATCTGTTATAAATCATATATAAATCATATGAAATAACTTATATTAAATTTTAAATTAATTTTCCCTTAAAATAATATAAAAAAATATAATTTATACCCTGTTTTTTGTTTTAAAAGTACTGTTTTAGCTAAAATTATGTCTTAAATTTGACAAATCATATAAAGTGTGATAAATTTTATACAAAATATAAAAAAAGTTTATTTATTTTGCAAAAATAATATTCATTTAGATAATTTTGAGGAAAAATATTGAAGATAGTTAAAGGAATTTTTAGAAATTTGAGTTTAACTAAAGCGAGCTGTGCAGGTCTTGCGATCCGTTTTCGCGCATCTATCGGAAATTTTATTAAAAAAATTAAATTTAGGTATTTTTTACCTTTTTTTCTTATAATCTTTATATTGTTTTCTATGGCTTTATTATCTTATTATTATGTGCTTCCAATGTATAACAGTCTGTTAAGAAAACAGCATGAAATCGAGGTACTTAAAAATAAAATTAGAGTCGATTACGAAAAAACTCGGATTTTAAAGATTATAAGCTCATTCCACTCGGGACTTCCCGCTGTTGAAGAAAGGAAGATTTCCGATCTTATTTTTAATATCGGGAAAAAGTATGCGATAAATCCCGCCTTAATTTTAGCAGTTATCAGGGTTGAAAGTTCGTTTAATAATTTTTCATATTCCGATATGGGCGCGGTCGGACTTATGCAGGTTAATCCGGTTACAGGTCTTTATTTAATTAAAAAGTATAAGATTAAGTCTAAAAAATTTAATTACAATACAAAATATATAGAGTATTTGCCTGTTAACTATTTATACAATCCTTCCTTAAACATTAGGATTGGGGCTAGATATTTACTAAGTTTATTATACGAATTTAAAAATTTAAAGCTGGCGCTTTTTGCCTATAATGCGGGCCCAACTATTGTTTTTCAAACCATAAATTCAAATCGATTCAACCCTAAAGAAAAAGCGGACATTTTAAATAAATTGGAAAACACCAATCAGTTATTTTCCGATTTTTATTATGGATATTATAAAAGGATTAAGAAATATTTTAGGGCTTATAATAAAACGATATTTAAAAATGACGGCGGCTTAGAACTTAGCTGGAAGCGTCAATTTTTGTCTTATAATAATGGCAATAATAAGTATTTAAAAAACGGCAAACCAGCCGCAGGTTCGGTTAAGATTGTTAATTATAACCCTATCATAGTTAAAAAATAGCAGTATAGCAGTAAATGGGTGAAATAAAATTCATAAATATGGGTTAAGATTAAATAAAATCCGGGCTGTGTTTTTTTACATATCTAAGCGATTTTATAAAAGATATTACCATTATGAAAAAAATAATAAAGACAACTAAGAAAAATCCTATTCCGATACTATGAAGATTATGAACCTTAAGGGGAGTTATAATTCCCATCTGTATTAATTTAGGGAAGGCAAATTCTAATATCGCGGCAAAAACAAAAGCCAAACCGCCCCAAAAAAGGGTTAGTCCGGATGTTCTTTTGGCGATGTATTCTATACCTTTTTTGGGAATATGCAAAGCCTCCATAAATCTTCCAGCAAGCATACCGATGATTATTTGTGTTGCCATCGTCCCCAATCCGAACAAAAGTCCAGGTAAGAATCCAAAATAGGCATTTGGCATTTTAGGGGCAAGGACGGTATATACGATGATGGCAAATGCCCCAGTACCCCATCCTGCAATAAATCCATGCAATAAAACCATATAAATCGGAACGGGTTTATGTTCTTTGATATTTTTGCTGCCTACATCATTTTCAGCATCATTATTATTGCCATTATGATTAAAACTATTTTTGATCTTATTTTTATGATTTAGTTTCTTATTCAGGTCTTTGAAAATCAAAGAATTTAATAAATTCATTACGGCATTTTCTATGCCTTCGAATAGTTCGAAGTTTTTTCCGATACCTATTATATAAGCTCCGGCAAACGACATAATAATTCCGATAAATATGTACACTACAGGTATAACATCAGGCTTTGTCAACACTTTTCCAAGCGCAAAATATGCCAGCTCGGATGCGATGGTTCTTTGCAATGTAAATGCAAGCGAAAAGAGAAGTCCTGTTTTAAACCCTCCCTTTGTGCTATAACTGCCTATCGAATAGCTAAAAGTAATTGGCCAGGTATGTTCATCGGGGGTAAATCCGTGAATAATTCCCAAAATAAATGCGGTGAGCAGGACCGAAAATATAGATGAAAAATTTTGGGGATTCCAGAGATTTATCATATAGGTTATAAATTTATAAACCGTCTTTGTTTTTTATTATTTATATTATGATATTATTGTTATATTATAATATAAAGTCAATGCGAAACAAAGCCCAAAATTTTCTGTTGGCAATTTTGGAATATCGAAACAATCTTGACAAAAGTGGTTTATTAATGATAAAATACAAACCAGTTGGTATGCGATAAACTTAATGCTTAAATAAATTAATTTGTTAAATAAAAAGGGTGTTCTTATGGAGACGTTTGATTGTATTTTAACACGGTCATCAAAAAGGGATTTTAAGGATATTTCTGTTCCGAGGGATGTTTTAGATAAATTACTGGAAGTTTCTTTAAACGCTCCGTCCTGGGCTAATTCCCAGCCATGGGAAATTGCCGTTTCAACCGGTAAAACAAGCGAATTTATTAAAGAAAGGATTTATAAGTTAGCATCTGAGGATAATCCAGGAAACCCTGATTATCCGTTTCCCGAGTTTTGGCCGAAGAAACAGGCTAACAACATGTTTGAAACAGGGGGACACAGATATGAAGCTCTTGGCATTGTAAGGGATGATGCGGCAAGGCGCAGAGAGATAACCCTTTCAAACTATCTGTTTTTTGGCTCTCAAACGGCGATATTTATTTATATGGATCAGAAATTGGGTCACTGGTCGACGCTCGATTGCGGAATGTTGATTCAAAACATCCTTTTGACCGCGCACGATTTAGGTCTTGGAGCCTGTCCGCAGGCTTATTTAGTCAGGTATCCTGATATATTAAGAGAGGCGTTTAAACTGCCAACCGGCAAAAAATTTCTATTGGGAATTTCCATAGGTTATTGCAAAAAGGATAGTGTTATTAATAACATTAAGACTCCGAGACTTGGATTAAAAGATGTCGTAAAATATTATGAATAATTTAGTAATTTGCAATAATTATTATGATTAAAAAATTAGCCTTTATTATCACAGAAAATAAGCACTTAAATCATATTGCGGGTTTAATTAACTCGGCGATAAGAAAAGGATATGATATTTCTATTTTCATTATGGATGAAGGGGTATTTTTTACCGAAAATAACGAATTTATTTCAATTATCAAAGAAAATAATATTCATGCGGCGGTTTGCGAGCATTCTTGTAATGTTAATGGAGTAGTATCAAGGATAAATGAATTTAATTATGCATCTCAATTTGAAAACGCTAAAATGATAAACGGCTTAAAAGAGTCTGACAGGTTAGTTAAATTCTAAAATTATCTAAAAAACATTCCGTAGCACATCTTGCTTCAAACTGACCGCCGCATTTCCATTCTTACTATCTATTTACAAAATACCGCATCAACAATTATATAAAGAGTATATAATATAAACCAAGTATATTATAATTTACCTAATAATAAAAAAATCCCTAATTGACAATAAGTATTAAATAATTTATTATAATCACATTAATTTTGTTTGTTAAATAAGGCGCCTTATTACAGTCAAAATTTATTAATTTATATTTATTTAAGTTAAGTTAAATTAAAATTAACGGAGGTTTTAAAATGGCACATTTAAAAAAAATAACAGAGAATTTACCATTTGAAATAAAGGATGCAAAATTTCCAATTTATATTTGCAGATGTCAGTTGTCAAAAAATTTACCCTATTGCGACGGTTCCCATCAATGCATTGAGAACGAAGAACTAAACGTAGTTTATGTATATGATGGGGATAAAAGGGTAAAACTTTAATTTAATTAAAATAATATAGCAGGTCTAAATCCTAATTTGGGATTTGGGGCAGATTTAGAATTTAAGAATCAGGATTTAGATCGGCAATGAGGAGGGTTATTAATTGTGAAGAAAGAATCAATTAGCTTATTTTTTTTGAGATTTGTTCTGTTCTTAAGCTTTTTCTATCATGGAACAGGCATTTTATTCGACTGGTTTGATGGACCAGGCGTGCAGGGATTTGCAGGGTATATGCATTTTCCGCTAATAATTGCGGTTCTTGTTGGAATTGCCGAAACCACCGGTAGTCTAGCAATGATAAGCGGAATTTTAACAAGAATAGGCGCTTTAAACATTATGCTTGTGATGCTTGGAGCAATATTTATACTCCATTTGCCGCATGGTTTTAATATTATGAACGGCGGTTACGAATATGCTTTAACGGAATTTACCATAGCATTAAGCATCTTTATAATGGGACCAGGTGATTATACCATCACAAGTTTAGCAAAAAAAGACATTCCGTTTATTTTACAGTAAATTTCATCGTGCTCTCACCGCAAACAGCGCAAAGCCTTTTCCTTTAAGTATAAAGTATAGGATTACCGCTCAGCGGTGAGAGCTTTTTTGGCGCAGCGGGGTACACCCGCCGTACACGTATAATTAATTAAATATTAATATTAAAATAAAGTTAAGGTTTTATAAAAGCATAACCCTGGTCTTCTTTCTTAACAATATACTCAATGATTTCCGGATAGGCAACTTTAACAAAAGGGTATAGCATTGCGGTAGTAACTTTTGCCTCTTTCATTGCATGATGACAAACAACCATTTGAACCCCTTCCTTGTTCAGTTTTTTTAAAAGCTTGGCATATTTTGCATCGTAAGTCATAACAAACGCTTTAAGTCCGGGACCATACGCAACGACAATGATGCTATATTTTATATGGTTTTTAGCATAAACATGAGCAGCCATCTTTAAACTTTTTAAAGCCATAGGCCATCTTTTCGGTCCTTGGGTTAATTGTTCAACCAATTTTAATGTTTTATGTTTAAAATAAGGGAGTGAATAGACATATCTCGGATTTTTTTTCATAGCTTTGGCATAAACCTGGTTGGAATTAAATCCGAATAGTAAGAACAAAAAAATTAAAATTAGATAGATAAAATTAAATCTTAATGTTTTCATGGCTTTTCTCCTATTTCGATTGAATTATATTTTATTACGGTGTTGTGATACACCTGTTATTATAAAACAATATATTACACCAGTTTGTCAAGATAATTTTCCTTGATTTAACAAATTTTATGATAAATTTTCTTATAAGAGAAATAGGAAAAATTTAATATCTAACTATCCTTTAAAAGAGTTTGACAAAACTTTATTTTTTATTTTCCCCGCTGCAAGACCCCTTCTTTTAGTAATTTATTTTAAAGAATAAAAATATGGTATAATATTAATCAATATATTTTCTTGTAAGTTAAACGGTAAAAGAAGCATAGAAAAACTTAAGAGACCTCTTAAGACAACAGGAGAATATATGAAAAAGACAGCGATTATGATTTCTTGGTAAAAGAAGGAGGAATGATATATGAATAAATATATTACGGGTATGAGCGCACTGAATATAGGGGGAGCCGACTGGCACCTTTCGGGCGTTATAGAAGCCGAAAATTGGTCCGTAAGCGGCGTTGACTACGCAGATACGAACGAATTATTTGGATTATCCGGCTTACGTGATTGCACGGAATTTTTTCAATCTATCGGTAAAAACGTAGGGTCGGTTAAATGCGCATCGCCTGCAAGGGCTATTGCGGACATGTTATACCATAACGTTTTTATCTTAAAGCATTATCCCGACCATATTATATTTTATGACTATCTTTTAGAAGATAAGGATATCTACGAGTTTATGAAATATTTCGATATTATGCTAAAGCATGCCGGTCAAACAGAAGAAGGCATGCTTTTAAGGTGGAAAGATGCCTTCGTATAACGATAATGCGCTGCATTTAAAATTAATGAAAACAATATCGACTATGACTTTTCTAAACAACCTTCCTCTCACCCTTAAGGGCGGAACGGCATTATTATTCGGTTATAGCCTCGATAGAATGTCGACCGATTTGGATTTCGATGCAAATAAAGACGTTAACCTCGAATCTGTCATAACTAAAGCGTTTGCTTCTTACCACGGCGAAAACAGACCTGTTTTAATAGATTTAAATCTTAAAAAACACACCGATATCGTTAAAAAATATATGGTAACTTATGGAGAATATAATACCGATAAAAAAGAAAATCTTAAGATAGAAATGTCTTTTCGGAGAGGGTATCAAGAATCGGAAACCGATGTAATAAATAATATGAGAATTTACAAACTACCTGTCATATTTGATTTTAAAAAAATGGCTTTTCAAGATAGAACGGTTGCCAGAGACTTGCACGACATTATATTTATAGGAAAGAATTATATAAATAACTTAAATGCCGAGCAGATTAGTTTTATAAAAAATATTTATAAGAATGTGGATGCTATATTTAATAGATATTTTATTGCATACAAAGAGGACGATATACTAAAAGATAGATTCTTAGAGGACCTTTCCGATTTAGAAAAACTGGTTTCTAAAAAATTATTAAAAAATAACCTGGAAAACAAGCTAAAAAATAATAATACGCTTACACATTAACCAACTTTGTCAAATCTATCTTGCCTGTTACCCGAATTAACACCCTTGCGGCGGCTTTCGATATTCCAAAATTAATAATCCAGATATTACCGGTACCGACCACCAGAACGGTGAGCAGAAGGACTTTTGGAATGTCAGGGAGTATGTGTCCTGTATGTATCGCGATAATCACTCTTGAAAATAGCCTACAGTCGATTTTAGACTTTTTTTCAACCTATCGCAAAGGCTTGATTTATATGGTGAGCCGCGCGGGGGTCGAACCCACGACCACCTGATTAAAAGCTATTTTTAAGGTTTTTCGTAAATTCAATAATAACAAGCAACGACAGACAGACGCTTACTTTTCTAATCTTTATATTTTATCTTAAATTACCCTCTTTATAGCAGATATTTTAAAATTCCTTTACCGTTTCTTTACCGTTTTACCGGTTAAATTTATAGCTCTTTAGCCGATTCTTTTAACGGCGGCTTTATAAACATCTTTTCTATGCTTTATGCATAATATTATAACTTCATTTTCTTGAATTTCATAAACGACTCTATAATCCCCTACTCTTAATTTAAAATAATTTGATAAATCGCCTTTAAGGGGAATACCGGAACTTTGCGGAGATATTTGTAGTTTTTCTTCTATAGACTTTATAATTTTTTCTTTATATTGATAATCTAATTCTTTAATATCTTTTTTACGGCGGGATAATATCTTAAATTATACAAATTATCTCCAGACCTCTTCGTGGGATAAGGTTTTGCGGGATTTGTTTTCTTTTTTTCTTTTCTTGACGATATTTAATAATCCGGCATCTTCTTCCTGTTCAAGCGCCTTATTTAATAATTCTTCAACCATGACGGTCAAAGGCAATCCTTTAGTTTCCGCTATTTTTGTTATAATCTCGTATCTTTCGCCGCTTATGGTAATCGTATTTCCTTTCATTTTTTATCCTTATTTTTTAAATTAACAGCAACATTATTATACCACAAAACTTTAAAAATATAAAACTAATAACTTTTGTAATTTTTCTTTTTTTACTGTCCGCCGAGCGGACACTTCAAACCCGCTTAAAATCCATATAACCTATTTTAAGGCGGTTTGTTTTCGGTTAATGGTTTTATACCTGTATTTGATTTAACGGGGCTGATTTCGCTTGTTAGCCCCGTCGTTTTCTTTTGGTTTAAGGTGATTATGTGCCAAATCCGTCAAATAATCTACGGAAGGATATATACTTTCGCCACGGTGATATATTACAATTCAATGCCCGCTTGTTTTAAAATGCTTTTTTGAGTGCCGGCTTTTAAGGATTTATTGCTATGGACTGGAACGGAAATAATTTCAAATTTCCCTTCTTTTTTATATAAGTGATGACTACCCTGTATCCTTTTTAGTATCCAGCCGTTTTCCTCAAGTATTTTGCATAATTCTTTGCCGGTTAGCTGTTTCATACGGCAAGTTCTAATACCTTAAAGGAAGAAGAAACTTTTTTGTCCAGCTCCTCATTATAAACCTCTAACCAGCCGGTTATAGCTTCTTTAAGATTAGATTTTAATTCTTCTAAATTATCGCCTTCGGAAATGCACCCGGGAAGAGCCGGAACTTCCGCCCAATATCCGCCTTCTTCGGCATCGTGAATAATTGCTTTGATTATCATAATAAAATCCTTTTTTAAATTTATTTAATATATATTTTAAGTTTACAAAAACTAATAACTTTTTGCAATTTTTTTTACTGTCCGCCGAGCGGACACTTCAAACCCGCCTAAAATCCATATAACCTATTTTAAGGCGGTTTGTTTTCGGTTAATGGTTTTATACCTGTATTTGATTTAACGGGGCTACAATCGCAAATTTGAAAGGATTTTTAAGGCGTTAATCGTCCTGTATAGGTTAAAGATACCTTTTAAAGCTCTGGCAGGATTTAAACAGGCTAAAGCCTGCCGGTTAATCAACATTGATTTTATTAACGCAAATTTGACAACGATAAAACTGTTATCAAATTTACTAAAAATCAATGCTCCGTAAAATTTGACAGCAAAAAGCCGGTATTAAATTTTATTGATACACCTTTTAAATCCAGCGACGGCGGCGGGCTAAATCTTTTTTATTTAAAAGGCGGAAAACTTTAAAAACTAAACGGGATAATAAGGATATACAAAAAATATATAAAAAATAATCTATCCGTCTTTTTATAATTCTTGCATAATCCAAACTGCTTTACCTATTAAAAAATTTAAATTATTTTTAAAAATTTTAGTTTTCATTTTAAATGAATCTGCGTTGAGTAAATCATTATAATCTTTAACATAGTTTACATTAATAATTTTTGATAATAGTAACATTTTTTTTGGAATATTGAGGTCTTCGGAAGCAATGACCAATTGATTTGTTTCTTCATTAATTTCAATAATTCTTCTTAATATTAATCCGATTCCTTGCAAATGAAAAAGATATATCTGTCCTTCAAATAGTTCTTCGTCATATAGCTTAATACCAACATACGAGTCTTTTTTTATAATAGGAGACATACTATTGTCCGCAGTTTGAATTACTGTCATACAATCCATATTGCGTCTGACAAAAAAATATTGAACAGGTTTTGTAATATCATAAAAAATATTAGATTTACCAGTAAAACCAAGTAATATTTTATCGTAAGAGCCTGATTTTTTCGATATTTCTTTATTGTTATATTCAAATATAATATTTTTAATTGTTTTATCGTCCTTAGATTCTTCTGGGAATAAAAAGGTTAAAGGAATATTTATTGCATTACAAATTTTCATTAATGCCTCAATTGATATTTTATCCTGTCCTTTTTCATATTTTGTTATCGAGCTTTGGCTAATACCTGTTTTTTTAGCAATTGATGATATAGTATAACGTAGTTCCTGCCTCGTTTTTCTTAATCGTTTACCGATTTCTTTATATATATTATTTTCCATAATTTCACCTCATTTTTTATCCACTGCTATATTATAAATAAAAAAATTATTACTATCAAGAATAATTATATTAAGAATAAAATATTTCTTTATTAGAATAAAAATATATTGACAAAGAATATTATAGGCTTTATAATTATATTAGAATATAAAAATCAGCATTATGATATAGAATTGTATTTTATAATGGAACAGGGGTGAAAATATGGAAGAAATAAAAAGCGATTTTATAGGTATGACAATATTAAAAAAATATTTAAGTATAAGCGTGGGGAAAATTCACGACCTTATGAAAAATGATAAATTGCCTTATTACCGTTTCGGCAGGAAATATTTTTTTAAATTACAGGAAATTGACGAATTTTTCAAAACTAAAAAATTACAATAAATGAATAACGAACAAAAAATTGTATTTCACAATAGAATTAAAGATCCTTTTACTATAGTTGATAATCGTTTAGCACGGTTAAATTCTTTATCCTATGAAGCAAAGGGCTTATATTTAACCTTGAAATCTTTTGGGGCGACGATATATCCATCAATAAAATATTTAATGGATTTGGGCGGCGGAATTGGGAAAAACCGGCTTTATAAAATTTTAGACGAACTTATAAAAAATAAACTGATAATCAGACGGCAAACACGAGGAAAAAAAGGCTTTATGGGTAAAACGGAATATATATTGTTGTCGCTTGACGATAACTATGCCGAAATTTACAGGCAGTTTATTCCAAATGTCCAAAGCGGAACTCCTAACAATACTTTAGACCAGAATTTAGTGAATTATGTCAACGGACTTGGAAATTCAGACCTTAACGCCGCTAATCCTTGGGATAACGCTATGGGGGTAAATTCAACGGCGCAAGATATGCAGGCGATAGACCAAGGGGCAATTAACAGCGAATCGGCAACGGCGGCATTGGACAGCACGGAAGCGCAAACGGCAACAACGGCAGGGCATTTAATATCGACGCAGGCTAGAAGCGCAAACGGGCTTGACGCGGAAAGATTAAACGCAAGTGCGGACGGAAAAATCATAGAACTTTTAAGCGAAATACTGCAAAATCAGGCGGTAGAAAATCAGGCTAATGCGGCACAGCAGGCGGAAAGACTAAGGGCAAAACAGCAAGCGAGATATGAAAGACAAAACAGCGAAGAAACAAATAAATCGTTAGCCACAAGCTTTGCGGCGGGATGGTAATTATAAAAAAACTACTTATTTTAATAATTTTGGATACTGTCAAGTTTTTTGTGTAAATTCTTTTTATTTTTTTAAAATGGCAAATTAGCCGTTTTTAAAAACCTCTCTATATAATAATATTTACCTTTATAACAAAATTAATCTTATTTTAAATTAAAATATATAAAAAACACGTTCTAATAGCTAAAATTAGGCGCTTTAATACATTACCTAATAATTTAGTATTGACTTAAAATCCATATCCATTCCATTTAGCATAAAGCCTTCGGCTTTATAAGCGCTAAACTCCATATCTTAAAAACGCTTAAATCTTTTCTTTAATCTTATTTTTGATAAGGCAAATTAGGCTTCACCTTGAAGGCTATATTGTGCGTCCAGGCACATATTCTTCTGCTAAAAAGCCGTGCTTTTTAGTGCACGCAGAAGAATATATCATTTTTATAGATATAAATGCCAGTAAATTATAAGAACTGTTTTCTCCTGCAAGTATCTCCATGAATTTAGTCGTGAGCTTCGCTGAACTTCGTTTCCTTTTAAATTCTTTATTCAGCCTTTCTATTATGTTTGTCGTTCTTAACGATATCCACTCCTCCGAGGATGTCTTTATCGGCTGTTTATAAAAGCCAAAGGCTTTTATGCCGGTAAAGACGTTAAGAAACGTTAAAGATGAATCTATTGAATTGGACAATGATTTAACGGCGGACGGAAAATTATGCCGGTATT
>JAJZYP010000160.1 GCA_021798015.1 bacterium | reverse complement strand
GGAAAGGTGGTAATAGTAGGAGTTGCAGATATTCATCCAGATAGGAACGAAATGTGGCATAAAGAAGTTGAAATAATAGTTTCTAAAGCGGCGGGTCCCGGCAGTTTAGACCCTCTTTACGAAAATAAAGGCATAGATTACCCTATAGGATACATTAGGTGGACTGAAAACAGAAATCTTGAAGAATTTATCAGGTTGGTATCGGTAGGTAAAATAAAATTAAATCCTTTCATAACTCATAAGTTTAACATAAAAGAAGCGGAAAATGTTTACAAAAATATTCTTGAGAATAAAGGCGGACCTTATATTGGCATAATTTTAAATTATCCTAACGAAGTTTTGCCTGATGAACGCGGGAAAGACAGATTAAAAAGTTTAAATGCTAATGTTAATGCCGTAAAACAAGGCAGTGTCGTTATAGGTGTTATAGGCGCCGGATTATTTGGGAAAGCGCTTTTGCTTCCGACTTTAAGTAAAATAAAAGACGTAAAATTTCATACGTTATCCACTTCTTCAAGCGCTAATGCTTATCATACTGGAAAAAAATACGGTTTTGAGAATTGCGCAACGGATTATACGGAGGTTTTAAATAATAGGGAAATAAATTCCGTCGTTATTTTAACTCCTCACAGTCTTCACGCCAAAATGGTTATGGAATCCTTAAGACAAAATAAACATGTTTTCGTTGAAAAACCGCTTAGCGTCAATGAAGTAGAATTAAAAGAAATAGCAGATTTAATATCTTCGGAATTTATAGATGGTAACGCCCCCTATGTTATGGTAGGTTATAATCGGCGTTTTTCTCCTCATTCTGTATGGTCGTTAGACTTTTTAAAAAACAGGAAAGACCCTGTAATAATGAATTATAGAATCAATGCCGGTTTTGTTCCTAAAGAACACTGGGTTCATTCAGAAGAAGAAGGCGGGAGCAGAGTTGTTGGAGAAATATGTCATTTTGTTGATATGTTTCAGTTTTTAACCGGAAGCGAACCTTGTAAGATTTATGCGGAAAGGGTTTCTGGAAATAATTCAAGCATAGTAAACAGCGATAACGCTACTATAATAATTAAATTTAAAGACGGCTCTGTAGGTAATATTATTTACACCGGTTCTGGAGATAAAGCATTTTCTAGGGAATATATTGAAATTTTTTGCGAAGGCAAAACTATAACTTTAAAAGATTTTAAAGAGACGGATTTATTTTTCAACGGCAAACGTAAAGTTTTTAAAACCATAAATCAGGATATGGGGTATAAAAACGAATTAGAACATTTCGTTAAATTCGTTAAAGGTGATGAAGTTAAAAAGATAACTTTTAATGAGATATATTATTCCACTCTTGCGGTATTTAAAATAAACGAATCCTTAGAGACAGGAAAGCCTATTTTATTATGAATATAATTCTTATATCGGATTCATATCCTCCGGAAATAAGGTCGGCCTCTCAGCTAATGTCGGAGTTAGCTCATGAATTAAAGGAAAGGGGTAATAATGTAACGGTAGCCACTTCATTTCCAAAATATAATTTAAGCGAGAAAGAAAATGGAAAATCCGAAGTTTATGACGAGCATTCAGTTGAAGATGGCATTGAAGTAATAAGAATTAAAACGTTGCCTCATCATAAGGTAAATTTTATGGTCAGGGGAATTGCCCAAATTACGATGCCTTATTTTTTTATTTCCAGAATAAAGAAATATATTAAAGGTAAGATTGATGTTGTAATAGTTTATAGCCCTCCTTTGCCTTTATATAAGGTAGGGTTTTACTTTAAAAGAAAAATGAAAAGTAAATTTTTACTGAATATTCAGGATATTTTCCCGCAAAATGCTATCGACCTTGGAATTTTAAAAAATCCTTTTATGATTAAGGCATTTGAACTTATGGAAAAAAAAGCATATTGTAAATCTGATATGATTTTTGTTCATTCTATGGGGAACGCAAAATTTATTTCAACAAAATATAGCTGTAACGGAAACGGTATTGACACAAAAATAGTCGTACTGCATAACTGGATAGACGTTAAAGTGTTTAAAGGAGTGGACGAAACTGCAGGAATATTTAGAAAAATTTACGGTTTAGAGGATAAATTTGTTATACTTTTTGCAGGCGTAATGGGTCCTTCGCAGGGGTTGGATTTTGTTATCGCTGTGGCCGAGAAAGTAAAAGATTATAAAGATATAGTTTTTCTACTTGTCGGCGACGGGATGGAAAAAGAAAATTTGTTGAAAATAGTTGAGGATAAAAAATTGAAAAACGTTATTTTTAAACCTTTTGTATCGCAAAATGAATATCCTAAACTTGCAAAAGATGCCGATGTAGGATTGGTTAGCCTTACCTCTAAGAATAAAACACCGGTAGTACCTGGAAAAATCACCGGATATATGGCTGCGTCAATCCCAGTGTTAGCTTTTTTAAACAAAGAAAGCGACGGGCATAAAATAATAAGCGATGCTGATTGCGGTTATTCTTGCTTATTTGGCGATATTGAGTCCGCCGTTAATTTAGTTATGAAAATGTATAAAGACAGACCTGTCTTAAAAGAAAAAGGTTTAAATGGATTAAATTATGTTTCGGCTAATTTTGAAAAGCGCAAAATTATTGATGAACTGGAAAGTTATTTTAAATAATAAAATTTAAAAATAAAAAAATAATTAAAATTGAAGGAGATTTTTTTATGGATAATGCAAAAAGCAACGAAAAAAGAATTAAATACGTTGAAGATTATTTGGGAGAATTAAATCTTAAAAAGGAAATAATAGACTATTATAAAGGTAGGTCTATATTGGTTACTGGAGGCGCCGGTTCAATAGGAAGTAATTTAATTATTGCGCTATCAAAATTAGTAGGAAATGAAGGTAAAATTGTAATATTGGATAATTTATCCGCTATAAAGGAAAAAGACCCTTGGAATGTAGTTCCTTTGTCAAATGTAATGTTTGTTATGGGCGACGTGAGAAGCGATATAGATTTAAAAAGGGTTTTTAAAGAAAATCCTTCGATAGTGTTTCACCTTGCCGCTTTTTTTGCCAATCAAAATTCAATCGATTATCCCGAAATTGCTGCGGACGTAGATATCGTCGGACAAATAAAGCTATTGGAATATTCAAGATTGGCAA
>JAJZYP010000159.1 GCA_021798015.1 bacterium | reverse complement strand
TTATTTTTTTTGCCTATTGTATATTTATTTTTTTTAAAGTAAATAATTTTACTTTTTCGGCTATTGCGATAGCTTCTTTGGCATCTTCCAAACTTGGCTCTATAATGTCGTCATACCTTACGATAACGGCATAGTTCGTCATATCGTCTATATTTAATTTTTCAAGCTCGATAAAATCATCGTCTATCTTTTTGCAGGACTCTAATAATTGCGATATATCGTGAGTTTTGTTAATTTCTTTATCGTTATAGACCAAATAAGCTTTTAAAAATTTTTCAACCGCCTGCTGGCAGTGAAAGCAAATTCCTTCCGCCGACGCCTCTTTGCTGTTATACAATATATTGGCGTCTTTCAAATCGTTTTCCGCTTTTCTTAATAAAACAATAACGGATTCTTTCATAAACTTAGGCCTTCTTTATTGACGTAATAGGATAAAAAGCCGACGTCGTTTATCTGATTTTTATACGTTTCTTTCGATTTAACGACGATATCGTTTGATATGTTGTTTATAGCCATTCTTCTGCGTATGTTGCGCAAAATAATTTTTAAATCTTCTTTAAATATATCCTTATCGATTAATATGAAAAAGTCCCAGTCGCTTCCTTCTTTATAATCTCCTCTTGCTCTCGAACCGAATAAAAAAATCCTATCGACCTTATATCCGGCTTTTTCGACTTCTTCGTTAATTATCGTCTTTGCAATCTCAAGATTTTTATTTAACGTCTTTTCCATACAATTTATTATAGCATAATAAATAACATAAAACTGCGTTACTCCGTAAAGCCCTTGACTACTCCCAAAAGTCCTGTAATTACCTTTTGAATCCTCACGGGATCCTTAAACGCAGATATGCTTTTTAGGAGCTCCTCGAAGTCTTTGTATTCCAAAAGACGAAGTATCTCGTCGGGCATATAGCCTGCAAGGGTAAGGTATTCGGCTACGGGTTGCTTAAATTCTTCGGCAAGCTTTACTATTTCTTCTTTGGATAGTATTTCTAAACCTTCTATTACCTGTTTAATCTTTTCCGTTCTTTTCTTGGCGGAAATATCTTTCTTAATGCGGGCTATGAAATTATCCGGCATGCTGTCTTTTTTAAGAACTATTTTTTTAAGGACGCTGTCCGGTATTTTGTCTTGAAGTTTTGCTTTGGCAAGTAGCAGGTATAGTTCGTCTTTGGTATTGCCGTCCACTTTAAACATATCTATTATTTGGTCTAAAAGCTCCATACTGGGAAGCCTTTTATCGACTTCTATTAAGTTTAAATGGACTGCGGCTACTTTAAATTTATCGGACATAGAAGCTATGGAGATATGCTTGCTCTGCCTGATTTCTTGAAGTATGCGACCTAAAGTCTTTTCCTGCGCCATAATTGCTCCAATTATTTCTTGAAAATTATAATAAAATGTTATTTAATTAAACTAATAGTTATATATTATAACTTGATAGTTTGGGAGCGTCAAGATTATTATTTAGATTATTATTTAGCTAAAAAGCGGAAAAATAAGGAAAATAATAGGAGATATAAAAACAAATATGCTAAATGTAGTTAGATGTAGTCGAATACAGTTGAATGTAAAATTACATTTAGGTGTCTTTAGCTACATTTGAAACATATTTTAAACTATCATTTAATTATTTTAATATTTTTCTCTTGACAATAATTATAAAAAAATGATAAAAAATAATTAACTAATTTTGATATAATAGTAATACTAACTTTTACTTAGTTAAGTAATTGCTTGCTATACAATTTTGATTATAATTATATCATAAATTTTGGTATTGAAAACTTCGTTGGCTGTTTTATATGGAGGAAGAAAGAAGGGGGAGGCCAAACAGACGATTATTTTGTTTCTGAACATGAATATATAGTCGTTTATAAAAAGACTGATAAATTTATATGGAAAGATGAGGAAATTACAAACTCAGATATAAGCTTTAATAAAGAAGATGATAAAGGAAAATATAAGGCTGTTAAACTATCAAAATGGGGCACAGGTGCAAGAAAAGAAGATAGACCCACAATGCATTTTCCTATAAAAAATCCTAACGGTGAAAACATATTACCGATAGCGCCTGATGGCAATGCCGGAAGATGGCGCGTTGGTAAGTCAAGGATGAATTTTTAATAGAAAATAATTTAATTCACTGGGAAACGAAAAATAATCAATATATTGCATATGAAAAAATATATTATGAAGAAAATGATGCCAAAGTTCTGAAAGATAGGAGCATTATTTTCGATGAAACATCAACGACAGAAGGCACTAATACATTAACTGAACTTTTTAAGATTAAAGATATTTTTGACAATCCTAAACCATTTCAACTTATTCAGCAATTTATAAAAAACAATACAGATGCTAATGATTTTATCTTGGATTTTTTTGCGGGTTCCGGTACAACAGGGCATTCCATTATTGAACAGAATAAGGTAGACGGAAAAATAAGAAAGTTTATTCTTATTCAGATTCCTGAGTTAGTCAAAGAAAATACTGTTGCCTTTAAAACAAGTTTCAAAAAAATATCTGACATCACAATAGAACGCAACAAACGGGTTATAGAAAAAATAGAGAAAGAAGAAAAAGAAAAGAATTATAGTTTATTAAAACAAGAACAAAAACTTTTTAGAACAGGATTTAAGGTTTATCGACTTGCAAAATCTAACTTTCCTCGTATTGACTTTGCTCCTGACACAACTAAAACGGAAGAAGAAAATATTGACTTGCTTAATAGATATATCTATGAAAAAGAAGCAATGTTCCTGGCTATGGTTGATGAGAAAAATATTTTTGACGAAGTTCTTTTAAAAAACGGTTTTATGCTGAACTATAAACTTGAGCAGGTTAACTGTTTTACCAATAATAAAATATTTCTTGCTAAAGATGATTTTAAAGAATGTCTTATCTGCATGGAAATGGGCATTGACAAAGAGACTTTGAAAGAACTAGAAAAGTATAAGGATAAAATATTTATCTGCCTTGAAAGGTCGCTTGATACTACGATGAAATGGAATTTAAAGCATTTACTTGGCGATAAATTGATTGCGTTTTAATGGGGATTATAGTAAAAGATTCCGGACTAGGAGTTTTTTATGCCGATTTGCCGACGGAAAATTTAAAGGAAAACGATGAAATTGTTTTTACTTTTTAC
>JAJZYP010000158.1 GCA_021798015.1 bacterium | reverse complement strand
CAAACCCAAAACAATCCTCCAGATTATAAGCTGGGTAATATCCTGTGAGAATGCGGAACCTATTGCCCCTATCGTCAGAATGATAACCTCTAGTCCATAAATTGCCTTTCTCCCAAAAATATCGGATAATCTTCCAAAAAGTAATGCCCCGGCGGTTGCCGCAATAAGCGACGAACTGCCAAGCAACGCAATTTCGGATGTGTCAAGATGCCATATCGGCGCTAAAAGCGCAATAACTACACCGATAATGAAAAGGTCATACGCATCGGTAAAAAACCCCATGCCTGCCGTAAACATTGTTCTAAAATGATGCCGAACAAGGTCGATTTCATCAACCTTGTCTAATAAGTCATTTCTAACATCTTTGGTAGCTTCCATAAAAGCCCTCCGTTTATTTAATTTTTTAATTTAATGCCCGCAATAATAAAAACTGCTCCATAAATTAAAATTTTAATATTTAATATTACTATAATATTTTGATTATTTTATCATTTTAATGTTACAGTTTTATTACGGTTATGTTAAATTTTTGTTACAATTTGAAGAATAAAGGTAGGTACTCTAGTATTCCAATTACCGCACCGTGATGATGGACGCTCCTTGGGATTTAAATTTTTAAAATTTAAATTTTATAGACGATTATTTGAAAATGAAATAAAAAAGGGGCAGGGCTAACAGTTGATTTAAGATAAACAATCTAACCGACCATTTATGTAATGAATTAAACATTAATCTATTTTTATCATCCTTTGAGACATTATCTATATTGCCCATATTCTGCTTTAACCTTCTCATTTTTAACCCGACAATTCTATCGGATATAAGATTTATAATGACGATAAAAACGGGCAAAATAACAATACCGGCGGCATATCCGAAAGAATATGACAGAGCTAACCCGCATATAATTAATATTATTTGAATAATGTATGTCAGCGACGCAAATTTTTCCAGTAAAAGCCCGACTAAATTTCCTGCCTCGTTTTTGGTTTTTAATATCTTAAATATGTAGGGGGCAGCAATAAATCCTATAAACACACTTGAACCAAAAAATATAGAAAGACATAAATTATAAATATAAAGAAATAAAATTTCCATAAAAGGTATTGTATATTAGTTAGTTTTAAAAATCAAATAATAACTATTACCCTGTTAATAACCATTACCCAAAATTGCCGATAGAAAATTTATTTTCTGGGTTCATATAACTTTAAAGCCATTTTAACGGTTTCTACCTGTAATTTTGGGATACCTAATAAATCTTGACAAATTATAAAAATATTGGTTAAATAATATTTAGCACTCATAACAGTTAAGTGCTAAATAAAAATCTTAATAGATATTAATAATCTATAATATAATATTCACAATATTAATGAAACGCAATAAATAAACAGATTACAAACTAAATTGCGATATGGAAGATATAGATATAGCCATAAATGAAAGATGCAGAGATGTTTTATTGGCAATAATCGAGGGATATTTTGCAACGGTAAATCCCGTTGGTTCAAAGTTTGTTTCCGAAAATTATCATTTAAACTTAAGTCCGGCATCGATTAGGAACATAATGGCGGTTTTGGAAGATGGCGGATATATTTACCAGCCCCATTTTTCTGCGGGTAGGATTCCTACTGCCAAGGGGTATAAGTTTTATATAGAAAGTTTAATGAAAACCGAAAAAATATCAAAAAAACAAAAAGAAACGATAAAAAAAACATTTCGTTTAGAAAACAGAAATATAAACAGCATATTGCATCAAACATCGAGGGCGTTATCGGACTTATCTCATTACACGGGAATTGTGCTTGCCCCCGAGACATCGCTGGTCAGTCTTTTACATATAGAATTTGTAAAGGTTAAACCCAATAACATTCTTGTAATTATGGTATTTAAAAATGCTATAGTGGAAAATAGGCTGATCTATGTTTATAAAGATATTAAACAAAACGAACTTAACAGATATTCCGGAAAATTAAACGAGATTATAGAAAAAAGGGATTGCGGTATAGACGATCTTAGAGATATTATCGAGAGTGAAATACATGATGCCAGGGAAAATTTTTATTCTATATTAAACGATATGATATTTAATTTTACAAATAATATCGACCAGAACATGGACAACTGCCTCTACATCGGACCTGAAACGGTTTTGCTTGACGAACCCGAATTTTCTAACAATGAACAGATAAAATTGCTTGTTAAGGCCATTAACGACAAAAAGATAATAATAAAACTATTAGGGCTCACTAAAAGCTGCACAACTAAACGAATATTTATCGGATCTGATGCGGAATGGTCGGAAATTAGCGGTTTGTCTTTAATAACCGCGCCTTATTTAAGCGAAGACAAAGCGCTACGGGGGTCAATCGGGGTAATAGGTCCTTCTAGAATGAATTATTCCCAGGTTATTCCGATAATAGATTTTATAGCTGAATTTCTGGGCGAAATTATATAGGATTCATAATTTCATAATAGGATTCACGATAGATTTAAAAAATTAAATTTTTAACCGGGAGGGGGATTCAATAGATGAACGATAAGGAAAATGAAAAGGATTTTAATGATGCGGGCGACATCGAAAGGGAGTTGGGGAAGAAATTGCAAAATGAAGAGGCTATTGCTAATACAGCCGATTTAGATATAGACGAGCTTCCAAACCCTTCCAACCTTGCCGAAGCGGAAAATGAACTTAAATATATAACAAATGCTTTTAAAAATATAAAAAAAGAGTATGATGAACTTAACCAAAATTATCTTAAAAGTTTAGCAGATGCCGAAAATTTTAGAAAAAGAATAAATAGAGAAAAAGAGGAGTCGTTAAAATATGCCAATGAAAGACTTGTGAAAGATTTGCTTCCGGTGCTGGATTTTTTGGATCTTGCCATAGGGCATTCGGAAACTTACTTAGAACAGGATAAAACGGGAAATTTAAAATCATTTGTCGATGGGGTAAAATTATCATATGATGAATTTATTAAGGTATTAAAGAACCATGGCGTAGAGACTATCGAAACCGCCGAAAAAAGCTTCGATCCCAATTTTCATCAGGTAGTTGAAATGATAGAAGATTCGAATCAACCGGAGGGAAAAATTTTAGCGGAAAAAAGAAGAGGCTATATTTACAAAGAAAGGCTACTAAGGCCTTCTTTAGTCTCTAT
>JAJZYP010000157.1 GCA_021798015.1 bacterium | reverse complement strand
CGTTTGACTAATATTATTCATATTATTTATAATTTATATACTATGCTGACTATAATAATAGATGGATACAATTTTATTTTCAACTCTTACTTTAAAGTTAGTTTTAAATCCGACGAACTTCAAAAGTTAAGAGAGGATACGATAAATTTTTTATCAAAATATTATAATGTAAAAAAGAATAAAGTGGTAGTGGTTTTTGACGGATACAATACGGACGAACCTTTGGAGTCGAAATACAACCGTCAAAATATTGAAGTGGTGTATTCAAAAAAAGACGAAAAGGCGGACGACGTGATAATAAGGCTGTCTAAAAGCATAAAGGGCAGTTTATTGGTCGTAACTAACGATAACGGAATAAGGCGCGAGGTTTCAAGCGCCGACTGTTCCTGCATAAGCATAGACGAGTTCGTAAAATTAGTCGACGACATTATCGAAAACGGCAAAAACCTACTTTATGAAGAATATGACAACGACGAAGAAGACGGAGAAAGAAGAATAGGCGGAGTTAAAAAAGGAAATCCCCATAAACTTTCAAAAAAAGAAAGATCAAAATTAAAAAAGATCAAAAAACTTTAGTAAACATATTTGTTATCCTTTCTATCTGAGTAGAAATTTTTGCGTCTATTTCACCGAAATCCGTCTTTATAACGACATTTCCAGACCGTATGTTTTTATCCTGAATAAAATCTATGACTGCTTCCTTAGACAAAAAATCTTTTAAGGCATCGGGGTTTTTATTTAACACTTTGTAATCTTCGGGATTAAGGCATATAGTAAAATTTACGGCATCGGAAGACTGATTGATTGCGGACGCTATTATATTAAACAACACGCCGTCGTCGGCCGCTATTTTTGATTTAGTTATCGTTTCGGCGATTTTTATCGATAGGTTTACTACATCTTCTTTAACGTCTTCGTATATCTCGTTCTTAAACTGTTTTATGGATTCAGCGGCGGAAAATATATTTTTGACGCCTTCTTCCATTGATTTTAATGCTTCCGATTTGCCGCTTTCAAAACCTTCGGCATATCCTTTTTGTTTTGCGGCTTCGAAAACGGAATTTTCTTTTTCTTTAAACTCTTTTCCCGTTTTATTTTTGTAATTTTCGATATAAGAAATTATATATTTTTGAAGCGAAGAAGGTATTGATTCAAGAGCCGATACAAGTTCGGCGTTTTCTTTTGCGCTTGCTCCTTCTCCCCTGAGAACGTTGGCTAAGATGGTTTTTTTGCCATCGTATAAGGTTTGACCCTCCATATTTAATTCGTAATCTTTAAGGATTTTACTCATACTAATTTTTCGCTTTCGCTTTTCACTGCAAGGCTTATTTTACCTTCGTCTTCAAGCCTTCTCGCTACCTTTAATATTTCGTGCTGGACTTTTTCGACTTCGGAAAGTTTTTTAGGACCCATAGCTTCGAGATCGTCTTTAATCATCTCCTGAGCTCTTTTTGAAACGTTTGCAAGAATTTTATTATTAAGTTCTTCCGAAGCCGTTTTTAAAGCAAGGACTATCTGGTCGTGAGAAACCTCTCTTAAAATCAGCTGCATAGATTTGTCGTCCACGCTTGCAAGGTCATCGAAAGTAAACATTAATTCCCTGATTTTTTCGGCTTCTTCTTTGTCTAATTTTTCAATATCGGCTAGAATAGGTTCTTCTATAGATTTATCCATATTATTTAAAATATCTGCGACTACGCGGACGCCTCCCACTAATTTGCTCTGAGTGGAGCCGGTAGATTTAAGCTGTTCCTGAAGCACTTCGTCTAAGTCTTTGATAACGCCCGGCGGCACTCTTTCGAGTTTTGAAAGTCTGAATACTACCTGAGACCTGATGGAAGACGGCAGAAGTCCTATTACCACGGCGGCTGAAAGAGGTTCTAAGTGTCCAAGAATGAGGGCGATGGTTTGAGGATGTTCGTTTTTAACAAAATCTGCTATAACATGAGGGTCAAGCCACTTTAAAGTCTGCAGACCTTCTTCCTCTATTGGACCGTGAAGATTGTCCAAGATTTTTTTTGCTTTGTCGGGGTCAAGCGATTTAGCTATAAGATTTTTTACGTAATCGTCTCCCTTTACGACCAGCCCGACCTTTGAAAAATTAGAGTTAAAATCCTTAAGTATATTTTCGGAATCTTCTTTTTCTATAGTCGGAAGGTTATCCATATACTTGGTAATTTTTTGGATTTCCATAAGGTCTAATCTTTTAATAATTTCGGATGCTGCGTCTTCGCCCACGGAAACCAAGAAGACCGCCGCTTTTTCGGTTCCGGATAATCTTCTTGCCATTTATATTTCCCTTCCCGTATCTTTCATTAAATTTCTTACGTAATTGACCGCGGCGTCGGGGTCGGATTTTACTATATTTGACGCCACATCTTTAACGTCTGGTTCCGGCGGCGCAATAGATTCCTGTTTTATCTGCGCAAGCGCTTCCAGCCTTTCTTCTTCGGAAGAACGGGCATTTCCGTGCGATTCGTAAGCAGTTATGTAATGCATCAACGGTCTTAAAATAATTAAAATTAACAATATGATGCCTATCAATATAACGCCGTATCTTATTATTTCTCCTAGATTGGATTTTATAAGTTTTACGAAAGTTTTTTTAGGAGGCGCCGGTATTTTGTAGCTTATTTTTTTAAAAGGAATATTAGCCACGACGACTTTATCTTTTGCCGTCTTAGAATAACCTATTGCCGTTTTTACTATATTTTTAAAAAGGCTCATTTCGGATGAGCTTCTGGGAATATATCGTTCTGCAGTTTTGCCTTTAGCCGATTTAATTTTTTTATAGGTTCCGTTTACCAATACGGAAGCGTAAACTCTTTTAATAGTTCCCACGGGGTAGGATATTTTTTCTATTTTTTTAGATACGTCGTAGTTTGTCGTTTCTTTTTTTACCGTATGAACGCTTGGTTTTCCGACAGGAATGGGAACCTTTCCCGGCGGCAGGTTTGATTTTGCGCCCGGAATACCCTGAGGCTTTAATGCTCCGGTAGAAGAAGATTTATACGTCTGCTGGGATACTATAGCTGTTGTATTGGGATTATAAGTCAGTTTAGATTCTACTTTTTTTGCGAAATCGACCTTAACGTAAACTTTAGACGTTACGTTTCCGGCTCCTACCACAGGTATTAACATTGAATTAATTTTACTTTCCAAGCCTTTT
>JAJZYP010000156.1 GCA_021798015.1 bacterium | reverse complement strand
GCATATAGAGGCCTTTTTCGGTGAAAGCGGTCGGAAGGTGCGGCGAAAACTTAACTTTTTCGAGGTGGTGGAAATTTTCCACAACCTCGTTTTTTTCTTTACCGGTTAATTCAAAGATATAACCCTCCGGGAATTTATCCGGATTGTTTTTGACCGCTTTATTGATATCTCTTGTCTCAACTCCGTATAGTGCGGCCA
This sequence comes from bacterium, assembly GCA_021798015.1. Taxonomy (GTDB): domain Bacteria; phylum SZUA-79; class SZUA-79; order Acidulodesulfobacterales; family Acidulodesulfobacteraceae; genus Acidulodesulfobacterium. Next base: position 3,012 of record JAJZYP010000156.1, on the reverse strand, counting down.
CATCGCTATCAATTATAACTTTTTCTCCCCTGATGTCGATTATTTTGTCCTGAACGGTTTCGAGTTTTACAACTTGATTCATAAGGTTCCCTCGGTCCGATGAAATTTATTTTAATTTATTTTTGTCTTTATTTATTCCAGGTTTAGATTTCTTAGTTCTAATAATTTCATAAAGGGCGCTTAAAACAATGACTTTATCGCCGTCGTCTAATAAATGGTTAGTCATAATGTTCAATTCTGCCTTTAATATTGCTTGCTTGCCTTCCCCCTGTTCTCCTGTAATAATTGTAAATCCTTCTTTATTTGTTAATAATTCTTTAAGTGCTTTTCTCTGCTCTTCTTCCAGTTTATAGTTTTCGAGTTCCCAGTCTTCTATAGCATTATCGGCCTCTTTGCCGTTCATAATGCTTCTTACTCTTTGGGCAGTTTTCTGGGATAAATCCTTGTCTGCCTTTTTACGGATAGGCTGTTCCATGACCTTTTCTTTTTTAAATTCGGATTCTAAATTTTCTAAATATTTTTCTTCCTGTTCTTTGTGTGTTTCGATGTTTTCAGCAATATCTATATAGCCAAATATAAATAAGATTAAATTAACATCCCAATTTAATCTTTTTATGGCGTTCTCATTCTTCGAAGAATAAATATAGGGTATTTGCCTTAATATAAAATTGTTCCGGTAATCTCGGTCAAGTAAGCCACCAAATGGGATTTCCATTTTAAGGTTTACGGATAAAATCATAAAAATATCTTTAACTAAGGCAAGCTCTAAAACATCATGTTCGAGATTATGTGGTTCGCCAAAAAAAATATTTTTCAATAATTCTGTTATTTCATAGGGGTCGTCATTAAAATCATACTTGTGTTTAAACGCGAGTGAAATCCCCTCAAGGTCTATTCTGCATTTAGCGGAAGACTCCTCTATCGAGCCTGGATTGGCAAGAAGATAATCAATAGAAACTCCAAAGATTTTAGAGAGTTTAACAATAGAATAAAAAGGGATGTTGATGTTTCCTTTTTCGTAACCAGCAATTATTTGGTTGCTCACTCCAAGATAGTCTCCAAGTTCTTTTTGTGTAAGATTTTCTTTAAGTCTAATATTTCTAATCTTATCTCCAAGCTTTTTATAGAAATCAATATCGTCCTTGATTCTTTTTTTCCCGCCCATATTAATACCATAGATTTAATATTTTTAGTTATAAAAATATAACTGAATTTATTTTAAACTAATATTAGAAAAAAGTAAAATATTTTAATTTTTTTATTGACAATTAATTATTTATAAATTATTATAATAATAATTGGAAATTTTAATTTGATTGGGAGAAAAAAAATGGAAACTTTTTATAATGTTGATGATCTAATGCGGATTTTTAGTGTTTCTAGGCTCACGATATTAAGAAAAATTAAAAACCAAGAAATCAAAGCCATAAAAATAGGTAATATGAGACGATGGTACATCCCTAAAGAACAATTCAATTACAAAACCGACAAAAATAATGAAAAAAGAAAAAATCACATTTGTGAGAAAAATGAAAAAGACAATTAATAAATCTATCCAACTGCAACAACCTGCTCCGGCTAACATAATGGCGGAGCAGGCATTATTGGCGGCAATCATAATCGATAATACTACCATAAATCAAGCCGCAATACTCAAGCCCGCAGACTTTTACGACTCACGGAACCAAGAAATATTTGCGATAATTAGAGAATGTTATAATTCAAAAAAAACAATAGACCTAACAAGCTTTGTCGGTACTGGATACGAAGACTATATTCTCGAATTAATGGATCTTCCTAGTGCATTAGTGAATATAGACAAATACATTAAAGAAATAAAAGAAAATTCCAATAAACGCCAAAGGATATCACTAACTAACGATTTTAGAGATAGTAAAATTAAATATGAAGACTATATTGAGTCATTACAAAAACTATATATAGCCAAAAAAGAACCAATTATAACCAGTGAATTAATTCAAAAAATCAAACCAGTAAACGAAAAAAATATATTCGGCGTAAAAGTTCAATACGGAGCTATATTCACTATTGCCGGCGCAACATCGGCCGGAAAAACAGAATTCGCACTTGAAATTGCGGATATTCATGCTATACAAGAAGACTGCATTAGTATTTATTGCATATTTGAGGGGGGAATCAACGAATTTGGCCTAAGACTTAAAAAGAAAAATATAAACAACGAAAATCTTTATGCATTACATAATCCGGATATTGCCGATATAACTGCCGCAATAGAAAAATTAAGAAATAAAAAGATATTGGTGATAATCGACTACCTGCAGATGTTCGCACGTCGTATGCAGGCTAATGATACCAGACCTTCCGAGCACCTTAAAAAATACACAAGCTATATTTATTCTAAGCTTGACGAAATAAGATCTGACCAAGATGTTTGTTTTTGTTTTTTGTCGGCTTTAAGCAACCAGGGAATAGGAGAATTAAGACAGTTAAAGAGTTTCGATGATATAACCTTTCTAAAATCGATGAAAGAAGACGGCAATATCCAATATGACAGCGATTATATATATGCTATGCTTTTCGCTGACGAAAGCGAAAAAAATGAAAATAAATGGTCATTAGGGCGTAAAAAATTAGGCGAAAATATGCGGAAATACATATTATTACACCCAGCTAAAATGTCCCGAATAGGCGAAGATACGCAAGATGTTCTGTATGTGTATGACAATAATAATGGCAGATATAACCACATAAACATTAATCATAAAAAAGAAGAAGAAAAATATGAAAAGAGAAAAAAAAGAGAAGCGGTCATGTGGACATGACAAAAGTCTACCGACGGCGACAGGAAGAGAACATAAAATCGGAATATTCCAGCCCACACGTCGGCCTGAACTAATCAATACAACCATAGAAACTAAATGGGGCAAAATTAGAATAAAGGCAAGGCTAGGGCAACAACATGCCGATGTCTTCGAGGCAATATGTCATGAATTTGAATTTCGCACTCCTTATGACTATGAAATGGAAGAC
>JAJZYP010000155.1 GCA_021798015.1 bacterium | reverse complement strand
ACAAAGCCGAACGTCATATTATTCATTAAGTTCCATCCTAATTTTTCAAATACCCATGCTAATGCCTGCGCTTCCTGGGTCGCGATATACCAGTAACCGGGATCAAAAACTCCTTGGACTGCCAATCCGTGAGTATAACCTAATTTATCGAGTATCTGCCCGAAGTTAAAAAACCCGTATGCTTTGCGGATATAACTTAACACAAACATATTAAGACCCGCAAAAACGCCGAGCCCCAAACCTCCATAGATAGTTCTTTTAGCCTGCACAAGCATCGACCACATTCCTTTTAATTCATTTTTAAATCCTATCTTATTAGATACAAATTTGTTTTCGCTGATATAATGTTTTCTGTGATAAAAACGATATATTAGTATAAGAACAATTGTACATGGAATAACAACCCCGATTAAAGTATTACTAACAAGAACATTTGCCCATATATTGTGAAAATTAATTAGCTTAGCGAAGGTATATCCTGGATATTTAGAAAGATAACCCGCCAAAAAATAATCATACCATGAGTGCAAATATTGTTTGGGTATTCCACTTTGAGCAGCCACTACTCTCCATGCTTTAGGAATGAGATAGTTTAAAAAGCCAAGGCTTGTTTCCGCAAATATAATCTGTGACAGCGCTAAATTAAAAAGAACTATCCATGAAATCATATTTCCTTCACCTGATTTATATAATGTCCCTGATGAGCAGCCGCCGGCAAAAACGATTCCAAAACCAAATATCGCACCGCCGATTAAAGCGGTTATGGCAAACGGATTGGGCGAAAAAGTAAGAAAATTAAATCCCGTACTTATAGCGGAAACAATAGCGTATATAATCAATGCAATCATAAGTCCCGCGGCAACTCTTACAACCTTAATGGCAAATAGATCTCGAACCGCGGATGACATACAAAAATGGCCGTATTGAAGAAATATTCCAAATGCTAGTCCAAACCAGTAATAAGCAAGTAAATAAATAAACACATGATGAACGCTATACATTATTACCGAGCCGATTATACTTAAAACTATTAAGGTTATTAAACCCACGGGAAACTTTTTTAGTTTTGGCGCCTGCATGTCTTCGGTGCTATCTGGTATAGCTGACATAATAAATTTCCTCCTTATTTTTTTTGTGAATTATAACTCATTATTTATAATTTAATTTAAAAGTATCCTGAAGTATCCTTAAAGATTGTTGCAAATATTTGCATTGATTCCAATTTTTTAAATATTAAACAAAATGAACCGCTTTTATATTGCTTAAATATTTATTATATTTACGCTTATCTCTAAAGTTTAATTAACCTTTAAGTTTTGGGGCATTTGGATGTGCCGCATAAAACGCCTTTTCCGCTGCTATACCCTTTTTAACTACCTGTGCAAGATTAGACGCATGACAGGCTTCACACGAAAATTTAGGGGTCTTAAAAGGATCGGCTATTAGGTTAGTATGTGCTACACCTTTCGTAATTGCAAAACCATTTCCCCTATGACATGTAGTACAGGTGATGTTTGTAACAGGGCGATGAAAATGATGTATAGGTCCAACATCTTTTTCAGCCAAAGCACCGTTATGACATTCTATACAGCTTGAAGGCGAAGTTCCGCAGGCGTTCGCAACCGGGCTTTTAAAACCTTTTAAGAACTTATTGGAAACAGAACCTAACGATAAACCTTTAGATTGGGTTTGACGGCTAAATACAACCTTTGTCTTGGTGGAATTACTCAACCATAACCTGCTAAAAATGACCACCCCGAAAATAATAGGGATGACCAGTGCAAACACAAAAAACCTTTTCCATTGAATTTTTTTCATCTCTCCACTCCTTATTAAATTGACTTAATAAATTAACTTAAAACGAATATATAAATATTCAAATATTCAAAATCTATTATTTATATCAAAAATATAAACCACTTAGTCTATTAGTTATAATTTAACAAATATAATTTATATTTGTCAATATAAAAATTTATCATTAACAAATTATAAAAATAAAATATATGTTTATAGCCAAAACTTTTATTTTACTTAAATATTAGTATATAAGTATATTCACATAATATAATATTATTTAATGATTTATTTATTAATAACAGGGATACAATTCGCTATAATATATAGTATAATGTAACATATATATAATAATTTAAAAATAAAAATTCAAACAAATCGAGCGTTATAATTCAGGGAATATTTTAACCTGCGCTATGATTATGAAATTATGCCTACATATAAAAAAGCCCATAAAATCTTTGAAAATATTAAAAGATTAAGACAAATACTTTATGTTGCCTCAAAATACGGATTTGGCGATCTGATTGAGAGATTAAGCCTGCAACAATACATCCCGCTTTATGAGCGTATTATAATTAAGATAATAACAAGCAATAAAAAGAAAAAAATAGACGAACCTATTGAAAAAAGGCTGAGGCTTGCATTTGAGGAACTGGGTACCACTTTTATAAAATTAGGGCAAATACTATCTTCAAGACCGGATCTGGTCACTCCGGAGTTTGCAAAAGAATTTTTCAAACTTCATGATGAGATGATTCCCCTTGACTATGACGCTATAAAAGCGGTAGTCACTCAAGAATTAGGGAAAGATATTGAGAGTATCTTTGCAAAATTCAATAAAACTCCGCATGCCGTAGCTTCAATTGCTCAGGTTCATAAAGCTGTTTTAAAGAATGGTAAAGAGGTGGTGGTAAAAGTAAGAAAACCTGGCATTGGCAGAACTATAGAATCCGACATCTCTATTCTTTCCTTCCTCGCCCCATTGATTGAAAAATTTATTCCGGAGTCAAATATGCTTAATCCGGTGGGCATAGTAAATGAATTTTCAAAAGCTATACGCAAAGAGCTTGATTTTAATATTGAGGCCTATAACTGTATAACTTTTAGGGAACATTTTAGAGACAGCGGCGATGTGCGCATTCCAAAAATTTATCAGGAATATACGACAAGAAAAATATTAGTTATTGAACTCTTGGAGGGCAAAAGAATTAACGACGTAGATTTACAAAAGCTACCTCCTGCTTTTAAAAAATTGGCGGCGGAAAAAATAGCCAATGCTTATTTTAAACAGATACTTGAAGACGGGTTTTTCCATGCAGATCCGCATCCCGCCAATATACTCATAATGGATGACGGTAAAATAGCATTTCTTGACTTTGGCATAGTGGGGAAAATTGACAAAACAGCTATTACAAGCGTA
>JAJZYP010000035.1 GCA_021798015.1 bacterium | reverse complement strand
TTAGGTATAATATCTTTGCAAAGGGTAGTTTTGCCTGTTTGTCTTGCTCCGGTTATTGCGATAACGCGTTTTTGTTGAAATCCCGATATAATTTTACCTGCAATCGCTCTTTCAATGTAATCCATAAAAAGATTATATCAGTTATATTGCAAAATTACAAGGTATTTTTGCAATATGATATACGTAAAGATGCTTCACGGTTACCTCATGATATAATTAAGTCAATTTTTTTATTCCCTAAACTTTGCTTGCCAATCCCGCAAACGCAGTCTGGAGTAAGAGAATAAATAAATCTGGCACCTTTAATTCGAAAGGGGACTTCTCGGCAATGTTAGTTAAATAAAACCATTCCCTTTAATCCGTCCCGTTTATTCTTCCGTTTATTCGCGCTTCTTTATTCGATTGCCTTTATTGTGATTCTATTTTATTTATTTAATATGCCCAGTTGCTTGCTAATCCCTTAATTTATAAGGATTGGGGGGGATAATTTTATTGACAAAGCTGGAATAATATTATATATTTATTGACGAATATTTAATATGCAATAAATAAATAATAAATAGAACGGTATGCGCTTTATCGATATATTGCGTAAATCGGCATAAAGAATAAAAACAGGCATAATAATAAATAATATAATAAATAATTATAGCAATTATTAATTAATTAATTCATAATCTTATCGTATTTTTGGAGGCTTAAACTTTGTAGAAAGCTCTTATTACAGGCATAACGGGTCAGGACGGCTCGTATCTTGCGGAGTACCTTTTGTCCAAAGGCTACGAAGTTCACGGAATAATAAGAAGGGCTTCTGCCTTCAACACCCACAGGATAGACCACCTCTACAATGACTCACACTAAAAAACGTGAGTCTCTAAAAAATAACTATATCTTTAGCCAATATGCTGACCAGAAAGCAGAAAAATATACATTAACAACTTAAACGCCAGTTAGTGTCTGAGAAAGAGTTATGAGTGTTATGTCAAAAATAACAATAACAACTTAAAAGTTTAAAGAAACGATACATCAATAATAATGGATATAAGTTTTACTAAAAAATTAAATTCTATTCTATCCAGAAGAGATAAAATATTTTTATTATTCTTATTTATTTTTTCAGTCTTCGTTGCCGTAATAGAAACTTTTGCGATTTCTATCATTATGCCTTTCATTGCTGTTGCGGTGAACTTTAAAATGATTGATAAAAATAAATATTTTCATTACTTTTACCATATATTCAATTTTTCCTCTCCGGTCTATTTTGTCGCCGCATTCGGCATATTGCTCATTATTTTTTATATATTAAGGGGAGCAATAAACATAGTGTATTATTTTTTTCTCGGCAAGTTTTCCGCCGGAAGATATCACAATATAGCTTATAAGCTTTTTTCCAATTATATGTCTATGAGTTATATGCAGTTCATAAATTCAAATACTTCCGAATTATCCAAAGCGATAATAACGGAAGCATATAACCTGACGCTTATAATAAACAGCTTTCTGTTGCTGCTCAGTGAAATATTAGTGGCTCTGTTAATATATTTAGTTCTTTTGTATGTTAACTGGAAAATGACAATATTATTAACCGCTTTCTTAGCTCTTAACGTATTATTTTTAATTAAGACCGTTTCAAAACAGATTAAAAAATCCGGAGAAAAAAGGGAGAAATTCCAGCGCAGGTTTTATAAGATTTTAAATTCCTCTTTTGGCAACTTCAAGTTAATTAAACTTAAATCTAAAGAAAAAGCCGTCCTTAATAACTTTTTTGAATCCTCCGCCGGTTTTGCTTCCGCTAATATAAAGAATCTAAGCCTTGTTAATGTCCCTAAATATCTCCTTGAAGCCATAGGCTTCAGTTTAGTTTCTTTTTTCGTAGTTTACGCAGTTTTAAAAAATCATGCAGATATTAGAAACATTTTGCCTATAATTTCTATTTTTATATTAGGACTTTACAGATTACTTCCTTCTGCCAATAGAATATTATCGAATTACAATCTAATAATTTTTAATAATAAATCATTAGACGTGGTCCACAAAGACATACATCAAATACCAGAAAAATTAGGAAACGAACCTATTGAATTTAAAAAAGACATAGTATTAAAAGACATATCTTTCGGCTATACCAAAAACAAGCCTATACTTAATAATATTAACCTTACTATTAAAAAAAACGAAAAAATAGCTATTACAGGTGAAACTGGAAGCGGCAAAAGCACCCTGGTAGATTTAATTATCGGATTATTAAAGCAGGATAAGGGAGATATTGTTATCGACGGCGTTAAACTTGACAATAATAAAATTAAGTCATGGAGAAATAAGTCCGGTTATATTCCTCAAGCGATTTACCTTTTTGACGGCACTGTCGCCCAGAATGTCGTAATAGGAGAAGATGAAATAGACGAAGATAAAGTAAAAGCCGTATTGAAAAAAGCAAATATGCTGGATTTTTTAGAAAAGCACCACGAAGGAATTTACACCAAAGTCGGTGAAGGCGGAATCAAACTTAGCGGTGGACAGAAGCAAAGAGTTGCCATAGCCAGGGCATTATATGACGACCCAGAGATATTAGTGCTTGACGAAGCCACCAGTTCGTTAGATAATAAGACGGAGTCTTTAGTTATGGACGAAATCTATGAAGCGGGAAAGGACAAGACGCTTATAATAATAGCCCATCGGTTATCGACTATTGAAAGATGCGATAAAGTTTATAGCCTTAAAGAAGAGGGAATATTAATTAATTCTAATTAATTTTGGTTTTTGTTAAAACAAAAAATGTAAAAAAGGAAGAATAACAAAAATGGTAGATTATTTTGAGTCCCAGAAAAGTTAATAAATACTTTTACAGCTATAAAATCCAAAAATATTTACTTTAACATTTACCGCAAGATCGTAATGCTTCAATTCTAGGTTTTAGTTGTGTGTATAATGAACTTGAGGGTGGTTTTAAGCTTCTAACGGTGAGTTAAGATATAATGTATGTCGCAAATCTAATTTTATTGCTCATTACTTTCTGAGATTTGCTTTTTAAAAATTTTAATTTTTTTTGAAGGAAAATTGTAATGATTAAAATTGACATATTTATTTCTAATTTTGGAAACCTAGGAGCGCAAAGGGTTGCAATTAATATGGCAAACTTTCTAAAATCTTTTTATGAGGTTAACTTTGTTGTATTGGATATGAATGGTCCATTTAAAAATTATTTAATGAATGATATTAATATAATTAATTTATCAGCAAAAAATTTTAATATTCCAAAAATTCGAGTGTTTACAAGAGCTTTAGCTTATTCAAATTATGTTAAAACTAATAAAACTAACATTGCCATTAGTTTTTCTCCGATCACTAATTTTTATATCATTTTTGCAAAGTTTTACAATAGAAGATTAAAAACGATTATTCAAGAACATGCTTATCCCTCTATAGCTTTGAAAGATAGAGGCAATGCAAGTTTACTTTATCAATTATTTTTTAAACATTTTTTGGTAAAATTTTATAATAAAACAGACATATTTATTACTATCGCAAACGCTATAAAAGAAGATTTTATAAATAACTATAATGTCAGAAGCAATCTTATTAGAATAGTTAGGAATCCATTAGATATTCATAATATTAATACCTTAAAAAATGAAGAAATTGATGATTTTGTTTTTAATAAAGAAAAAAAATATCTCATAGGCGTTGGAAGATTATCGACTCAAAAAAATTTTAAAAGATTAATTGATATTTTTTCTAAAGTTTATAAAATAAATAAGAAAGTAGAGTTGATAATATTAGGCGATGGAAGTTTGTATGATTATTTAAAAGATTACTCTACCAAATTGGGCTTGAAAAATAAAATTCATTTATTAGGATTTAAACCTAATCCTTATAAATATATTGCAAAATCAGATATATTTTGCTTAACTTCTGATTGGGAAGGTTTACCTCAAGTAATTGCAGAAACAATGATATGCAGAACTTTAATTATTGCGCATAAATGCAAGTCAGGACCAGAAGAAATGATCAGCAATAATGAAACAGGGATGCTTGTAGAGTATGACGATATTGATGATTTTGCAAATAAAATTATATTTTCGTTGGAACATCAACAGGAAATTCAAATGATAGTCGAAAATGCTTATAAATTCGCAACTAATGAATATTCGTTGGAAAATATAGGTAGTAAATATTTAGAAATTATAGAAGAATTAAATAAGAAAAAATAGTAAAAAAATATACCATATTATTAGTTTTCTATCCAACAGAAATAAAATAATATGCTATAATTAAGTCAGTTGGAGGTAAAAATAATGCAAAAACATATAGAAAGAATTACTCCTACTAAAGATAATCTGGAACAATTTTTCAAAGAATTTCCTGACCACAAACAGAGATATGATTTTGCAATAAATTTTTTAAATAAAGATATGGATGTAGCTGATATTGCATGCGGAGTTGGATATGGAAGTTTTTTGATGAGTCAATACTGCAAAAGCGTAAAAGGTTTTGACATATCCGATGAAGCAATAACTCATGCAAAAAAAGAATTCAAAATGGATAACATTGCGTTCTATAATTGCCCGTGCAATGATATAGTAAATTATAGTTTCGATTTCATTTGTTCGTTTGAAACAATAGAACATATGGACGAAGAAAGTGGCGATTTATTTTTATTAAAAATTTTAAAATCCTTAAAACCAAAAGGCAGATTACTAATATCGACTCCAATAAATAAAAGTAAAATCAAAACAAACTTAACTCCTTATCATATTCGAGAATATGATGATATCGAGTTTAAACAAAAATTGATTAAAAACGGCTTTACGATTATACAGATGTTCGATCAAGGGGATAGTAAATATTATAACAAACTTTATGGTAAAAATATCCTTAATTTTTCTATGTTTGATATCATGAGAACAGGCATACATTTAATATTTCCAAAATTTATAAGGCAAATCATAAAAAATTTATATTTTGGTAAAATGAAAAGATTAGATGATTTAAAGATTACTGAACATAATTGGAATAATCAAGGTGTCCAAATTGCGTTATGTGAATATAGTCCCTAAGCAAATAGAATATAATGAACCCATAAATCTGAACAGAACTTTTAAATTTCTTATTCCGGAACTTAAAAATCTGTTAGAATTTACAAATAAAAAAACTAAAAAAAATGTCTTGACAATGAGTACAGTATATATAAACCCTAATTAAATAGAACAAGTATATATCAAAATATTTGTAATGGTAATTGTTAATTTTGCAATATGAAAAATATAGATTATGAAAAACTTTTTGAATTGATTATATTAGAAGTAAAATTTTGGCAAAATATAAAAAATGCAAGAAGTAAATTTGAAAGATCTAAAATTTTTGATGATTTCTATCCATCATTCATAGAAAAAGTTAAAAGTGTTTTTGGAACATATGGTGGTTTTGATGAAAGAATTGTAGATATAATTTTTCATTGTTGCAAAAACAAAGATATTTTAGAACTAGGGTGTGGTGATTCCAAATTATCACATTTGCTCGGTTCTACAGTTAATTCATATGTTGGCGTTGATATCTCGGTAAATAATTATAAAAATAAAAATTATGAAATAATAAAACAAAATTTGATATTATTCGATAATAATTTTTTAAAAGATAAGAAATTTGACATCATTTATTCTAACGATTTTGTTGAGCATTTATATGAAGAAGATTTGTATAATTTGATGGATTTTTTAATTAAAAATCATTTAAAAAAAAATGGCATAATTATTACCATAACTCCTTCCTTTCTTACAGGACACAAAGATTCCATAGATTATTTAAATATTCCAAAAGGTTTACTTTTTGGAACTCATTTAACAGTAAAAAGTGCAAAAGAGTGGGAAATTTTTTTTAATAATTGGGGGGGGGTAAGTAAAATATATTGCAATAGTTATAAAACTGCAAAGTTTTTTAAAAATATTGATTTGTTTTTATTACCGCCTAGTGCTCATGATTTTATTATTAAATCTAGAATAAGAAATTTTTTCAGAATTTCAGAGGGTGTTGTTATGAAAACTATCTTTAAAGAATGATATTATTTTGAAGTGTTAGTTAAATTTTAAAACCGAACTCTTTTTTCGCCCCCTCTAACCCCCAAAGACAATATAAATATAATTTAATATAAAATACTAAAACATACTTTTAATTAATCCACCTGTGTGGGATTAAAAAATGTATTGACAAAGGGAATAGTTTACGCCGAATGATGTAATTTTTTCGTTGCCCATTTTTAAATTTAGTGATAAAATTTTCATTATAAGTCACCTTTTGGGTTATTGTTTATGTTAGTCTGTTACCTATATTATACAATAACTTGAGGGTTATTTTCAAGTTTCTAATGGTGGATTAGGGTGATATTGAAAAAATGCATTTAAAAAAGGAACATTTTAATAGGCAAGATATTTATGAATAAAAAGAAAATCCTCATAGTTCATAATGTATTATGGAGCCATTATGCGGGAAAAGTATTTAACGAGATTTATAAGATTTGTACTGATAATAATATTGATTTTTACGTAATCCATATAGCTAAGACGTCAGGCAATAGAAAACTTGGGGGCATAGATTATTCATTGCATGAATATCCATATGAAGTTTTATTTAACGGCGATATAGAAGCTATTTCTTTTATCATAAGATTTAAGTATTTGTTGAAAAAGATAAGAAAATATAATCCGGATGTTATACTAACTTCAGGATATAACGATTTAGCTTTAGATTTAATAGTATTTTTGAATAAAATTAAAGGTAAAAAAACTATTTTTCAAACCGATACGACTTACTTTGATAAACAACGAAGCTTATTGAAAGAATTTTTTAAACGAAACTTATTGAAGATTTTTGATTATGCTTTCTGTGTCGGCACGGCTCAAATTAATTATTTAAAAACATTAAACTTTAATATAGAAAGAATATTTAAAGTAAGTTGGTATGCGGTAGATAGCGAGCAAATATTGGCGACATTTAGCGAATCATTCGCTAAAAGAATCAATACTATCGAAAAATTAAATTTAATGAATAAAAATTTTATATACGCAGGAAGATTGAGTGCTGAAAAAAATTTAAAAACACTCATATCGGTATTTAAAGAAGTAAAAAATAATGGAGGTAAAGATTGGGGTTTGATAATAGTGGGTGATGGGGCAGATAGGGAGGAGCTTGAAAAAATAGTTAGGGTTCAAAATATTCCAAATGTTTTTTTTGCAGGCGGTGTTTTTTGGAAAGATGTTCCAAAATATTATGCATTATCAGATGTTTTTATATTGCCAAGTTTATCCGAACCGTGGGGGCTTGTTGTTAATGAAGCAATGATTTGCGGCTTGCCTGTTATAGTTTCTAAAAAAGCCGGCTCTGCTGAACTTATTAAGGAAAATGAGAATGGTTTTATTTTTAACCCTAATGATAAGAGTGGATTAATATCTATTATGTTAAAATTTACAAACAATGAAGTTGACGCAAAGAAAATGAGTGAATCGTCAAAAAATATGATTAAAAATTATTCGCCTAAAAAGTCTGCTGAAGGAATAATAAAATCAATAATATCAATTTTATAATACAATGCAATTTGATTAAGTATTGCTAAAGGAGTATATTAAATTTTGAAAAAATTTAAATCTGCGGAAATCAAACAATTTGTTTCTATTCCATTATTTGAAGAAAATATAATATTGATTAAAAATTCATCTTATTCAAAAATATCTATTGTAACGCCTTCTTATAAAAATAAAGGCGTCAGATTTATTTTAATAATTTCATTTTAATTTTAAAAGAACGTTTTGATTGCAAATGAATACAAATAATTTCAGCACTACGATACTGTTTTCACATAACAACGGCTCATTAATGATAAGAAAGAAAAAAAATATATACAGGATGAGGAAATATTCAAACTTTTTCGCAATAAAGTATCCACTTTCTTTGGAGATATAGTTTCAAAATATCCGTTTGCTTTCCATATGAGATATTATTAGTCTAAAGAAAATGGAGGCATAAGTTATAAAATAGTGAATCCAGAATATGATTTTGATTGGCAAACACCAATGACCGAGAAAAATATTACAGAACCGAACCTGATAGAGAAAATAAATTTTAAACGAGTTGCATTAAATTTTATAAGAAAATATTTTTCCTAAAATAAAAGAAATAAAGAAATAAATATTTTCGATTTAATTCGGTGTCCTAATTGTAAAAATGACAAATTCGATGAAAAAAGTAATTTTATCGTATGTGAAAATTGCGGCAATAAGTATGAGATTATTCAAAATAAAATTATTAAATTTAATTGATGTAAGAATATTATTACTATAAAGTTTATTGAAATGAAAATAATTTCTAAGAAATCATCAATTCAGGATATTACCTTATGTGTGGGATAGCGGGTTTTATTGATTTTAATAAAAAATCTGACAAGCAGACTTTACAAAAGATGACCGATATTCTTCATCACAGGGGTCCTGACGATAGCGGTTACTCTTTTTATGAAACGGAATTTGCCAATATCGGACTAGGACATAGAAGGCTTTCTATTTTAGACTTAACGGCGCACGGGCATCAACCTATGATTTTCCAAGATATTGAAATCGTCTATAACGGAGAGGTTTATAATTTTCCTGAGATAGCGAGAGGGCTTGAAGACTGCGGGTATAGTTTTAAATCGCAAACCGATACAGAGGTGATACTGAAGGCTTATCATAAATGGGGTGTAATGGCGGTTCATAAGTTCAACGGAATGTTTGCAATAGCGATATACGACAAAAAGGCTCAAAAAATGATATTTATCAGAGATCGAGCAGGAGTTAAACCGCTTTACTGGTATTTTGATAACAATTTATTTCTTTTTGCGAGCGAGTTGAAAAGTTTTCACCAGCATAGCAGCTTTGAAAAGGAAATAGACGAAGAGTCATTGAGGCTATATCTTCAACATGGATATATTCCTCAGCCATATTCAATATTTAAAAATTCGCATAAACTTAGAGCGGGAAATTACTTAGAAATAGATTTAAAGGATAAAAAAATATCAGAATATGAGTACTGGAATATTGAAGAGTTTTTTAAAAAAGATAAAATTAATCTTAGTATAAATGAGGCGATTACTCAAACGGAAGAAATATTAAAATCTGCTTTTAGATATAGGATGGTGTCCGATGTGGCGGTAGGAGTATTTTTAAGCGGCGGTTACGATAGCGGCGCCGTTGCGGCTATTCTCCAGGCTAATAGCGCTAAAAAAATAAAGACCTTTACTATTGGATTTAAAGAGGAAAAATACAATGAAGCGGTTTATGCTAAACAGGTTGCAAATTATCTGGGAACAGAACACTACGAACATTATTTAACTCAAAAAGACGCATTGCAAATCCTTCCTTCCTTGCCTGAAATATACGATGAACCGTTTGCCGATAGTTCTTCCATTCCTACTATAATGGTTTCTAAGTTTGCAAGGCAAAGCGTAACTGTTGCTTTATCGGCGGATGGAGCGGACGAGCTTTTCAGCGGGTATCCTTCATATAAAAAAACGTATGATTTATATAATAAATTCAATAAGGTAAAGTCGTTGAGACGGTTAAATAGCATCGGCGCAAAGATTGACCCTTATTATTTATCAAAATATTTAAATATTTATAATTTTGAAGGAAAGTATTATAAATTTTTTGAAATGTTAAGCAACAGCAATAATCCGTTAAAATTTTACAATACCAATACAAAATATTTTTATGATGAAGAAATCAGGCTGCTTTTAAATGCAGATATAAACAAGAAAGATAAGGGCATTATGGTCGCTATAAACGACAATGACATAAGTAATATAAAGGATAAGATGCTGGCATATAGCTTTAATACTTATTTAAACGACGATATTTTAACAAAAGTTGACAGGGCTACAATGTCGGTAAGTTTGGAAGGCAGAGAGCCTTTTTTGGATTACAGGTTAGTAGAATTTGTTTCGCAATTACCGTCAGAATATAAGCAAAATGGCAATGAAACTAAATATATACTTAAGCAAATAGTCCATAAATATATACCTAAAGGTATAATGGATAGAAAAAAAATGGGCTTCTCGATACCCGTATTCGAGTGGTTTAGGGATGAGTTGAAAAAATATTTTGAAGTTTATCTGAATGAAAAGGCTGTGAGGGAAAGCGGTATTTTTGAGTATGGATATATAAAAAAACTAAAAAATAGTTATTTTAAAGGCAAAGGAAATCCTCATAAACTATGGTTAATTTTAGTGTTTCAAATGTGGTGGAAAATATGGATGGGTTAGAAAATACAGCTTTCGAAATTCCCTGTTTAACTGAAGAACCTACTAAAAGAAAGTCTAAAAACGGAATAATCGTTTCGATAGTAACTTTATTTTTATTATCGTTAAGTTACGCATTATATGGGTTAATCGATGATTATGCGACGTTTTATTTTTTTGGGATTGCAACATTCCTTATGCTTTCTTATTCATTTTATATGATAAGATTATTTTCCGGAAATATTATTATTATTTTCCGGTTTTTATTATTACTCGTTCCAATATTTATTACCTCTTATGTTTGGTGGCTATATAGGGGGCATATATACACGGCTTTTTTCGGATTTGAGTTTCAAACGCTCAAAGCCACATATATCATTGTTATGGGCGGTTTTTTGTCCGTAATAGGTTCAGCTGCCGGATGGTTTGCCGGCATGCTTTATTTTAAATCCGTTAATACGACCGCGGAAAAAAAGAAGAATTTTTACGACCACTTAAATAGCCGTTATAAAAAGATATTAATATTAGGACTATCAGGCTCTATTTTTTTTGGTTTGGCTTATTATATTGTTTCGGGAGGTTCCGTTTATTCTACCGGCGGGTATGCTAACGGAGTAGGTCATATAAATATTCCGTTTGGTGTTTATAACGTTTTTCAAATGTTCTTTACTTCGTTGGCTCTTATTGCGATTTCTCTGAAAAAGAAAAAATATGCTTTAGCATTTTTTATTTTAATATTTTCTTATGTATTAGGCGTGTTAACCGGAAGCAGGGCAGACTATCTTTTACCCATATTATTTTTGATTATTATTTATATTGACGGGAATTTGCTTAATAAGTTTTATGTGAACACTAAATCTATAATCCGCAAAAGATATTTAAAATTATTTATTCTTGTTTTTCTTGGTTTTTTTGTTAGCACGGCAATCGGTTTTTGGAGAAATGATATAAAATTAGATTTGTTTTCTATTATATTAAAATATCTTACCCATATTTCCTCTGTGTTGTTTTTAAAATTAAATTACCATAAAGTGTTTTTTATGGGGGGGACCGCAAATGAAATGATAGGAGGGTTTTACGGTATCGTTCAAAGAATTCATTTGGGATATTCCAATTTTTATTACGGTATGGATTATTTAAATTATATTCCAAGGCTTTTACCCGCGTTTATCAGGCCAGAGAGTTTTAATAAACTGGGTTTGGCTTATCATACAAATATAAACGGTGTAATAATGAGTCAGGGAGGCATATTTGAACCTGCGGAGGCTTATGTAAATTTTGGTTTCTTAGGATGTTTCTTTATTTCTTTTCTTATATCTTTTTTCTTTGTGTGGCTGCTAAAAAAAGCCAAGAAGAATTTTAGTATTTTTTTCATGTCATGGTATATAGTAAACGGTTTTATGTTACCTCGAGCTGTTTGGTATCAAAACTTTGCATTTGCAAGAATTATGAGCGTTATGCTTTTTTTGTATGTAATTTTTTACTTACTAAAAAACAGATGGTTTTTTGGAATTAATCCGATTTTTAAAAAATATAAGGCATGAAAATTTTAATAGCAGCTGATTGGCACGGTGAAATATATGCTGAAGCCATCTTTAAAGGGTTTGAATCTTTAGGGCATAAAACTTCTAAATTTAGCTGGAAAGAATATTTCTATCATTATCAATATTCCGATATATATAAAACTGAAACGAATAGGATAATATCGTTATATTACAAGGCTCAAAATA
Organism: bacterium; assembly: GCA_021798015.1. Lineage (GTDB taxonomy): Bacteria > SZUA-79 > SZUA-79 > Acidulodesulfobacterales > Acidulodesulfobacteraceae > Acidulodesulfobacterium. Next base: position 6,430 of record JAJZYP010000035.1, on the reverse strand, counting down.
AGTTTATTTTAGGTCCCGCTATTTGGAAAATAAATAGAGATTTATTAAAAAAATGCTCAGAAGTCAAACCCGATTTAGTTTTTGTTTATCGCGGTACGCATATATTTCCTAAAACTATTGCCGCTATAAAAGAAAAAAATAATTGCAAAATATTTGGATATAATAACGATGATCCATTTTCCATAGGGTATCCTAAATACTTTTGGAGATATTTTAAAAAGTCTATTCCATTTTATGACCATATATTTGCGTACAGGCCTAAAAATATAGATGATTACAAAAGCTTAAACTATAACAATATTTCTATTCTTAAATCATATTATCTTAAGGACAAAAATTTTCATATAAATGAATTACCGACAGATAAATATAAATGCGATGTAATATTTATAGGGCATTTTGAAGACGACGGTAGAGATGAAGCTATAGAATTACTTATAAAAAATGATATAAATATAAAATTATACGGAACAGACTGGGAAAAATCTAAAAAATATAAAATGTTTTTTAATTATTTCGGCGGCGATGTAGAACCATTATACGGGGATAATTATAATTTAGCTTTAAACAGCGCAAAAATAGCATTAGTGTTCTTATCAAAACTTAACAATGACGCATATACAAGAAGATGTTTTGAGATACCTGCAACCAAGACCATGATGATGGCTGAATATACTGACGAACTTAGTAAAATGTTTAAGGAAGGCGAAGAGGCTGAATATTTTAGAGATAAAATTGAACTATTGAAAAAAGTAAAATATTATTTAGCTAATGAAGGAGAACTTAAAAAAGTTGGAGGAAATGGATATCTAAGGCTTGTTAAGGATGGACATGAGGTTGTTGACAGGTGCAGGGAGGTAATAAGGGTATATGAGCAGTGTTAAAATAATTCATGTTATACCTTATATAGGTTCCGAATATGGGGGGCCTCCTTATGTAGCTAAGTCACTAAACGATTTATTCAATGAAAAAGGATTTAAGTCAATTATATTAACGGTTGGAGAAGAATATAAGAAGGCAGAAATAGTATCTTTTAAATTGAGTAGCAAAACATTTTGGTTTTCGTTTAATTTTATGTTACGAAGTAATAGATACATAAAAAATTGCGATATTGTATTTGTCCACGGGTTGTATTCATTTGTTTCTTTATGGAGCAGTTTGATAGCTTTTATTTTTGGGAAGAAGATTTTTCTTTTACCCCATGGGATGTTAGATAAACATAGTATAAACAGTTCGAATTTTATCAAAAATATGGAAAGAAAGATTTTTCTTTATTCTTTCGGGTATTTTCAGGCAAAAATATCCAAAAGAATTATTTTTAATTCAAAAAAAGAGCAAACAAATTCTACATTTAATAAAAATTCTATCGTGATTCCAAACGGCGTTGATTTAGGAGCTATTGAAAGAGTAAAATGCGACGAGGAGTTATTCAATAACGATAAAGTAAAATTATTTTATTTAGGCAGGATAAATCCAATAAAAGGGGTGGAATTAATAATTGATGCTATAGATAACTTAGAGGATGATATCAGAAATAAAATAGAGTTAGTAATAGCCGGCAGTGGTAGGGGAGAATATGTACGATATATTCAAAATAAGTCTGAAAAAAGTATTGTAAGGTTTGTGGGTCATATTGATGAGCATAAAAAATATTGTTATCTTAGACAATGCGATATTTATTTACAGCCATCATTTACAGAAGGGCTTAGCATATCTATGCTTGAAGCGTTGGCTTGCAGGGTAAATATGATAACCACAAACAGGGTGGGGCTTTATGAAGAGTTGATTTATAACGATGCGGCGGAAGTAATAAATTATGATAAGAATGAGTTAAAAACAGCAATTGAAAAACTTATTATTAGAAAAATAAATCATTCATCAAACGGTTATAAAATTATAAGAGATAAATATAACTGGGATATTATTTTTCAAGAGTACAAACAAATTATTTAAAGACCTTAAATTTTTATAATAAAAAATTAATTTTAAATGAGGATTCAAAAAATGAAAATGTTAGTTACTGGTGCAGCAGGTTTTATCGGAAGTAATCTTTGCAGAGAACTATTGAAGCAGGAAAATTTAGTAATTGGAATTGATTCTTTTGAGGATTATTATCCAAAGTATATTAAAGAAAAAAATATAAGCGATATAATTAATCACCCACGCTTTAAATTGATTGAGAAAAATATCACCGACCCTGATTTAAATCTATATAAACTATTATTGGAAATTGATGTTATTTTTCATTTAGCCGGACAGGGTGGGGTTAGGGCAAGTTGGGGCAAAGAGTTTGAAGTTTATCTAAGAAATAATATTCATGCTACTCAAATCCTGTTGGAATTGTCAAAGAGAGCAAATATTAAAAAATTTATTTATGCGTCATCTTCATCAGTTTATGGCGATACTAAAGATTTTCCATTAAATGAATTAAAATCTTTTACTCGTCCTGTCTCTCCTTACGGTGTTTCAAAACTTGCAGCCGAGAATTTATGCTATTTATACTATAAAAATTTTAACTTGCCCACTATTTCCATGAGGTATTTTACGGTATATGGAGAAGGTCAAAGGCCTGATATGGCATTTCATAAATTTATTAAAAATACACTAGAGGATTTGCCGATTGAAATATATGGCAATGGAACGCAAGTTCGAGATTTTACGTATATTAAAGATATTGTGGAGGCATCTATTCTGATGATTAATGCTCCTTCAGGAAAAATTTACAATATCGGTGGCGGCAATAAATGCACTTTAGAACATGCAATAGATATTATAGAACAACTAATTAATAAAAAAATTATTAGAAATTATTCTAATTTCGAAAAAGGAGATGTTTTTGAAACACAGGCTGATTTAACTTTAATAAAGTCAGAACTTGGCTTTAATCCTAAATACACAATAGAAGAAGGATTAAATAATGAAATTAAATATATTAAAGATTTGTATAGCTTATAAATATAATTAATATTAAATAGATTTAAAGTAATAAAATAAATTTTATTCTAAAGTGCAAGAAAGGATTTTGGACTAATGAATTTGATGTCTTAACTTTGTGTTTAAAAAACAGTGCAATTTCTTGAAATTAAATTCCAAAATTTTTGACGATAAGTTGAGGCTATATTAAGATTGGAGGTTAATAAATTGTATATTTTAGGTATCAATGCTTATCACGGCGATTCCGCTGCGTGTTTGATAAAAGACGGAAAAATAATTAATGCGATAGAAGAAGAGCGGATTAGGAGAATAAAACACTGGGCGGGTTTGCCCACGGAAGCGATTCAATTTTGCATAAAAGATGCCGGAATTTCAATCTCAGATTTGGATTATATAACCATAGGACGGCATCCTTATGCCCATTTTTTCAGAAAAGTTTTTACATCTATCAAAAAATTAACAAAACATAGTTTTATTAGAGACAGATTGTCCAATATAAAAAAAGTTTCTTCTCTTAAATTTGAAATAGCTAAAAAATTAGGCATAAGTGAAAGTGAAATTAGAGCGAAAATTGTTCATATAGAACACCACAGATCTCATTTGGCATCGGCATTTTTTGCTTCTCCCTTCGAGGAATCGGCAGTATTATCTATCGACGGTTTTGGGGATTTTTCTTCCACTATGCTGGCTGTCGGCAGTGGAAATAAGATAAAAGTATTGGATTCCGTCGTATATCCACATTCTATCGGATTATTTTATACCGCATTTACTCAGTTTCTCGGTTTTCCTTACTATGGAGACGAGTACAAAGTTATGGGTTTGGCCCCTTACGGCGAACCCAAATTTCTTGATAAATTAAAAAATATTTTAATACCGGAAGACGATGGATTATTTAAGTTAAATCAGGAATATTTTGTTCATGAAAAAAACGGCGTAGCGATGACTTGGAATAACGGTTCGCCGTTCATAGACAAGCTGTATTCGGATAGATTAATAAAGGAATTTGGAGACCCGCGCGGAAAAGACGAGCCTTTGATGCAATACCATAAAGATATTGCCGCATCCGTCCAAAGACATTGCGAAAATGTCATTTTTCATATTTTGAATCGTCTCCAAAAAACAACGGGGTTAAAAGAAGTCTGTATAGCGGGCGGCGTTGCGCAAAATTCGGTTGCTAACGGGAAAATACTTGAAAAGACCAATTTTGAAAAGGTTTACATTCCTTCCGCCGCTTATGATGCCGGAGTTTCAATGGGCTCTGCTTTATGGCTGTATTATAACGATTTAGGGAATAAAAGGAGAGATGTTGTCAGGTCGTCTTGTTTCGGACCGGAATATTCAGGCGAAGAGGTAGAAACTATCATAAAAGAAAGGAATCTTTCCTGTAATAAATGCTCTTCGGATATTGATACTATAGAAAAAGCGGCCGATATGTTGGCAAATGGCGCGGTAATCGGGTGGTTTCAGGGCAGAACTGAATTTGGACCTCGCGCACTTGGAAACAGGTCTGTGCTTGTCCATCCTGGAAGGTTGGACGCTAAAGATTTAATAAACAGCAAGATTAAAAGAAGAGAGTCGTTCAGGCCATTTGCGCCTTCTATTTTAAGGGAATACGTAAACGAATATTTTGAGCAGGACGGAGATGCTTACTTCATGGAAAAGGTTTTTAAAATAAAATCCGAAAAAAGGGCGTTACTGCCTGCCGTAACCCATGTTGACGGAACAGGGCGATTGCAGACCGTCCATAAAGACATATCGCTTAAATATTATATGCTTATCGATAAATTTAGAGAAAAAACAGGCTTGCCGATATTATTAAACACATCTTTTAACGAAAACGAACCGATAGTTAATCATCCAAACGAAGCCATCGATTGTTTTTTAAGAACTGATATGGATGCGGTTGTTTTAGGTAATATAATAATAAAGAGGGAAGATATTAAAAGTGAAAATAAATTAAAATGAAAATTTCAATAATAACCTGCTCTTATGACGCAGTAAATACTATTGAAGAAACTATAAAAAGCGTTTTGTTCCAAAAAGATGCAAATATAGAATATATAGTTATTGATGGATTATCCGATGACGGCACTGCCGGTATCATAAAAAAATATTCGGATAAAATTTATAAGTTCATATCGGAAAAAGACAGCGGAATTTATAATGCTATGAATAAAGGCATAAAGTTAGCCGAAGGCGACATAGTCGGTTTTTTAAATGCAGATGATGTTTATTTTAACGAAAAAGTAATAAATGAAGTTATTAAAGTTTTTGAGAATGAAAAAGTTGACAGCGTTTACGGAGATTTAGTATATGTTTCGGAATATAATAATAAGATTAAGAGATATTGGAAATCCGGAGATTTTAATATAAATAATTTTAAAAGGGGGTGGATGCCGCCGCATCCGTCTTTTTTTGTTAAGAGTGATGTATATGAAAGATACGGCGGTTTCAATGAAAATTATAAAATTTCGGCGGATTACGAATTAATGGTCAGACTGCTGTATAAGAACAAAATTTCCACGTTTTATCTGCCGGAAATACTAGTTAAAATGAAAACCGGCGGTATCAGCAATAAAATTTCGCAGACTTTCAAAAGGCTGAAAGAAGATTATGATATAATGAAAAAATATAATTTGAGCGGTTTTGCCGGAGAATTAGGAGTAATGTTTAAAAAAAGATTTTATAAGATAAACCAATATTTTAATAAAAAAATATGAGGCCGTTATATTGATAGCGCAAATAATACTTTCTTTTTTTATTTCCTTTTTTATTATAGGCGGGATACTTTTGTATTTTGCAAAAGGCGGTAAGATAGGATTAGACGACTGCAAAGGTGCGAATATCAATGCGGATAGTTTAGGTAACGAAGGAAATCAAGAAAATGGAGTAGTAGGAAATGGAGTAGGAGGTAAATGCGGCTCAAAATCTAACTCCAAAATAGAACCGCAAAAATTTCATATTCACATTGTTTCGAGGTTGGGCGGCGCAGGAATATTTTCGGCTTTTTTTATCGTCCTTATAATAATCGGTATGCAGATAAAAGAATCAGATTATATCTACTTGCCTCTTACGGCTTTGCCTGTCTTCCTTATAGGATTTACGGAGGATTTAACGAGAAGGATAAGCCCGAAATTCAGGCTCCTTGGAGCTTTAGTTTCCGCTGTTTTAGCCGCCTATTTTCTAAATGCTTATCTCGTAAGAATCGATATAGGGTTTATAGACGGACTGCTTTCCGTCAAGGTCGTGGCGGTAATCTTTACGATATTTGCGGTTACAGGCGTGGCAAATTCGTTTAATATCATAGACGGTTTTAACGGATTGTCTTCCGCCGTGTCTATTATAATACTTCTTAGTCTAGGCTATATATCTTTAAAGGTGGGCGATATATTTTTAATGAAAGCCTGCTTGATTCTGGCTTTTGCGATATTCGGTTTTTTTGTCTGGAATTATCCGTTCGGAAAGATTTTCCTCGGAGACTGCGGGGCCTATTTTA
>JAJZYP010000154.1 GCA_021798015.1 bacterium | reverse complement strand
TGCAATCTATTATTGATGATATTTCCTTTGACAGCTTGCCTGTAAAATGGCAAGGTTTCGACATTAGCCGATTTTCGTCCGACAAAACGCTCTTTGATTTTCAAAAACAAAGTTTGCAAAATACCCTAAAAGCGCTTTACCTATATTATAAGGAAAAAGGAGGGCTTAAAAAACCTTTTTATTTGCATTATCAAAACAACGGACTAACCGAAAATCTTGATTATGATATAAAGAAAAAACAGGACGGCAGGACGGTTAAATATCTTTTAGAATACGATAAAGATTATCCGGCGGCGGACGACAAAATCTCCTTTGCCTATTTCATTAACCGGATGAGTTTTTGGATGGCAACCGGCTCAGGAAAAACTTTAATTATCATAAAACTCATTGATTTGCTCGGACGGCTTATTCAAAGAGAAGAAATACCGCAAAATGATATTTTATTTTTAGCGCACAGGGACGACCTGCTGGAACAATTTAAAAATCATGTCGAAGAATTTAACAGTTTTAATTTTGAAACAAAAATAAACCTAAGAAGCCTAAAAGATTATGATAGCGTAAAAAGGGATAATATCTTGCCTTTTGCCAAGAATGAAATAACCGTATTCTATTACAGGTCGGATTTAATTTCCGATGAACGCAAGGAAAATATGGTTAATTTTAAAAATTACGACAATGACGGCAAGTGGTATATTCTTTTAGACGAAGCCCACAAAGGCGACAGAGAAGACAGCAAAAGGCAGGTTCTTTATTCAATTCTTTCAAGAAACGGCTTTCTTTTTAATTTTTCCGCTACTTTTACCGATCCGCGTGATTATGCAACATGCGTTTTTAATTTTAACCTTTCAAAATTTATCGAAGAAGGATACGGAAAACATATTTATATATCGGGCACGGAAGTAACGGCTTTTCGCGATAAAGACGATTTTTCCGAAATTGAAAAGCAAAAAATAGTCTTAAAAACATTAATACTACTTACATATATCAATAAGCGCTTTAAAGAAATAAAGGAAATTGATAAAACGCTTTATCACCGTCCACTACTTTTGACTCTTGTAAATTCGGTTAATACGCAAGAAGCGGACTTAAAATTATTTTTTTTAGAATTAAAAAATATAGCTAAAAACGAAATAAGAAATGTTCTAATTGAAGAAACTAAAAAAGAACTTGAGAAAGAATTTGGAGATAATCCGCAATATGAATTTGAAGGTATAAATATTGATATTAATAAAGAATTATTAAAAACGATTGATTATAAGGATATTTTAACGGAAGTTTTTAATGCCGATAAACCCGGTAATATCGAAGTTTTAAAAATTCCCGGCAATAAAAGCGAAATAATTTTTAAATTACAAACATCGGAAACGCCGTTTGGCTTAATAAAGATAGGCGACATTTCAGGCTGGCTTAAAGAAAAACTTGGCGGATACGAAATTATCGAAAGTTTCGAAAATGAAAGTATTTTTAAAAAAATCAACCATGATGATTCGGAAATAAACATTTTAATGGGTTCCCGCGCTTTTTACGAGGGCTGGGATTCTAACCGTCCCAATATAATTTTATTCATAAATATAGGGGTCGGAAGCAAAGCTAAAAAGTTTGTCCTGCAATCCGTCGGAAGAGGGGTAAGAATTGAACCGCAAAAAAACAAACGTAAAAGAATACTGAATTTATATAACGCAAAAGAGATAAAAGAGGAAATATTTAATAAAGTCAGACAAAATATTTTACCGATTGAGAGTTTATTTATATTTGGAACAAATGCGGAAAATTTAAAAGAGATCATTAAAACATTAAAAGAAGAAAAACAAGATAAGGATTTAGGTCAGGAATTTATTATAAATAAAGATGCCGAAAACAGGTGGCTATTGATTCCCGTTTACAAAGAATCAGATAAAATCTTTGCGGAAGAAAAGGATATTGCACCGTATAGAATCAGCAAATACGATTTTAGTCTGACTAATGCAATGTTTAATTATATAGGCGAAAAGGTTACTTTAGCAAAATACGAATGCGATTTAAAAGTTCTTAAAAAAATAAAAGAAAGTTTTGAAATCGAGGAGAAATATTTTGATTTTTCTGAAGCAAGAAATATTGACGACCCGGGTTTGTTAATAGATAGGATATTAAACCATTTTAATATTAGGGGTAAGGAATTTGATAAATTTAAAAGGCTGGAAAATGAAATAGTCCATTTCAAACGAATTACATTTAGCGATGGTGAAAAATTTGGCCAAATCATAGATAAAATCAGAGAAGTTAAGGAATCTCCCGAAAAAAAGCAAAGGCTTAGAAAGAAGTTTGATAACGGACAGCTTTCTTTTGACGATATGTTGAAAGAATCTCAATCTTTAAAAGACAGTCAGGATTTCGATTATAGAAATAAGAAATTAGAAATTAAATACATTCAAAATCATTATTATATTCCTGTAATTATATCCGAAGAAGGAAAAGTAGATTATATCAATCATATAATCGATGTAGAAAGCGAAGCTAAATTTATTAAAGGATTGGAAGATTACTTACAAAAAGATGACAATGTATTCAAGCAATTTGATTGGTGGATGTTTTCAAAACTTGATGAAACATTGGATGACGTTTATATTCCTTACTATAACCAAGACAAAAATAGCATTGCAAAATTTAAGCCTGATTTTATTTTTTGGATGCAAAAAGCCGGCGATTATATTATTTTATTCGTTGACCCAAAAGGGACCGAGCATGCCGACGGCTATCGAAAAATTGACGGCTACAAGAAATTATTTGAATTTGCAACCGAAGGGAGTATGATAAGCAAAAATTATTATTTTGAAGGATGTAATATAAAAGTAAAATTATTATTAAAGTCCGCAAAAGGAATTGCAAGCGTCTTAGAGCCATATAAAAAATACTGGTTTGATAATTTTGCCGATTTTGGAGAAAAATTAAGTTTATAGAGATAATTAGAAAACTTAAACCTTTCGGAACTTGAAGCGACTAAGACTATAATTCAGACCTTTATTAAAAAGATAAAGAAGTATAAAAATTAATCAAAATATATGCTGTCAATGAAAAATGAAACTGGAATTTTAAATCTTGATTGCTGCAATAATTTTACGCTCTATGGCTTTTTCGGAATTGCCGTTATCCTGACTTTGACACCCTCACCGAAACCTAATCACCGGTAACCCCATATAATACTCAACCTCTAAGTCAAAATAATCATTTTTTATTTCTAAATGTAGTGGCAACTTTATAAAATAATATTATA
>JAJZYP010000034.1 GCA_021798015.1 bacterium | reverse complement strand
ATCGAAACATTCAAAACAACCGTCAAGAATAAAAAAACCGTCCAAAATATCCTTTCCCTCGTTCTGCCGATTTTTCCTTTCATACCCGCATCCCCCTCTTATAATATAATTTAAAAGTATCGTTATCTTAAGGCATAAATTAATTATTTTTAGTTAATTTTAATAAAATAGTTAAACCTTGTCAAATTTCAAATAATTCATGCCCGGCTCCTGCTCTTTCGCCAATAATTTCTTGAGTAGCATATTGCTGCTTTGCAAACTTAAACTGAGAGGTTAAATCATGGAATAAATAATGAATTTTGTTTGTTTAAAAACTGTGAAATTCTTTTTTCAGCGAGGTCTATATACTCCTGCTTTATATCGTAACCTACAAACTTTCTTCCTGATTTCAATGCCGCAGCAGCTGCTGTTCCGCTTCCCATAAAAGGATCTAGAATAATATCGTCTTTGAAAGAATACAGCTGGATTAAACGAAACGGCAATTCTTCGGGAAACGGTGCCGGATGCCCTATTCTTCTTGCACTTTCCGCTTTCATCGTCCATATGGATTTAGTCCATTCCATAAACTGTTCTTTAGTAATAGTGTTTTGCTTTCCCTTACCTATTCTACTATAATCTCCTTTCGAAAAAACTAAAATATATTCGTGTATATCTCTTAATATCGGGTTTGCGGAACTCATCCAGCTTCCCCATGCCGTCGATGGACTTGCGCTTGCGGCTTTATTCCAGATTATTTCTCCCCTCATGTTAAAACCTATATTAATCATCGTCGTCGAAATATAATCGGAAAGCGGAATATAAGGCTTGCGCCCGAGGTTCGCGATATTAATACAAGCTCTGCCGCCGTTTACCAGAACCCTATAAGTTTCTTTAAAAGAATTTTCCAGCAATTGCAAATATTCTTTCAGCGAAAGATCATTATCATATTCCTTTGAAACATTATAAGGAGGGGATGTTATCATTAAATGAACGGAATTATCCGGCAATTCTTTCATGCTTTCGGCGGAACCAAGTATGAATTTATTAACTAATTCTTCCGGCAGTTTCCTCTCTGTTTTGTCCTCTATTTCTCTAACTTCAAGAGCCGAATAGAGTTTAGAATTATAAAACCGGGAACTGTCATGGTTAATTCTTCCGTTTGTGCCGAATGTGCTTGTTTCAGTCCCTTTTGTTATTTTCATTATAAATCCCTAATTAAATTTAGAAATTTTTCTGCTTTTGCAATATTGGTTGTTTCATTGCTTGCAATTGAAATAATTTCCCCTAAGTTAGTCTTTGGAATCATTGATGAGAAATAATTCATATCGCTTTCTACAAGTTTTTTGGATAATTGAAATATCGTATCCATAGCTTCGATTGTTTGAAAACCTTTTTTAGGAGTAACTTTCACAAAATTGTTTTCTGTCGGCTTAGGATTAAGCGACCAAAAGCCTTGAATAACTCCTGAAGTTTTTAAAAAATCTACCTTTTTAACATAATTTTCCGTAATCGGGCTATTGCCTAAAATAATTATAGGAATATTAGCGGAAGCATGTCCTGAAACCCTAATATTAATCGACTTACCGGTTGCTTTTAACATAGAGTCGGAGCGAAGCAAAGACGGATTGCCTTTGTGCTGTTTATAGTCGCCTATAAATTCTATTTTATCCTGTTTATCAAATCTATAATTAGAAACTACGCTCATTTTAATTTCAAAAATTAATTTTATATTTTCGGATTGCTGGATATTATTATCTGTTGTGCAAAAGGCAAGGTCTGCGCTTCCGCATCTACCCCTTTCGGAACATAAGCATAGTATCCGTCTTTTAAATTATAAAAAAGTTTTTCGGGAGAGGCAAAGTTTTCCAATGCCTCTTTGAAAAATTTAATTTCGACATCGTTGTTCCAGAGCATCATAATATAAATATCCACCCTTAACTTTAATATTTTTACGACATTATAACATATTTTTTAAGCAATTTTATTTGTTCTTCATTCTTTAATGTTTCAATAATTTTCTGTAATAATCATAATATTTATAAACCCGCATTATATATATTTCCGTTTGTCTGTAAGGTGGAATGATAAACTTCACGCGGTTTTTTACATATATTATTTTAACTGAACCCTGTCCCGCATTATAGCACGCTAAAGCTGGAACCGGTTTATAATCGAACCTTCTCAAGCAATAATGTAAATATTTTGCCCCTGCAATTATATTTAGTAAAGGGTTATTGATATTTAAATTAAATGTTTTAGCGGTTTTTGGCATAACCTGCATAAGTCCTATGGCTCCTTTTGGGCTAACTGCGTAAATGTTAAAATTGCTTTCCGCTCTCATTACTGCAATAAGAAAAGGCATTGGTATATCATATCTTTCCGAAGCAAATATTATTACTTTATCGAATGAACTTTGCGCACCTTTGGTTCCTTTTTTAGAAAGATTTATTCCAAATGATAATTGTGCTAAAAACGCTAAATCGATAAAAATAATTATTCCAAATGCCACGAAAAATATCAAAAAATCATTAAAAGCAAAGTTAATTTTCCTCATAACCCTTATTTATATATATAATATATATATTTTTTAAAGTTAAAATTTATAGACCAGCTTATGAAACTTGTTATTTTTTTCGGTTTTTATAAAAACCTTAAATTCCACTCCGGACAAATTCTTTGGCATTAAAAATATTACGCTGCCGCTAATTTTAGTTAACGCGTTTAGATTTGAATAATTTTTAATATTCAAATTGGATTTAAATGATATTATTTTACTTTTTTTATTAAATTTATCAATTAATGCTATATTATACTTAATATTATTAATAGATAAGTTTTTTATGGAAAAATTAACAATCTCAAATACCTGTTCAATTTTCACCGATTTTATTTTTAATTTAAATTTCCCGGTTAAATTTTTCACCGTTTTATTTATCGGAATTTTATAACTCTTTAATTTTTCGACTTTTTGCGCTTGCGATGTTGTCTTATTCATGCACAAAGGATTAAGATACGGTTTAAAATCTTTATATTTACTTTTTTTATTCGGGATATTATTAAGATTTAAAAAGATTTTTAGTACTCTTTCTTTTAACTTTTTTTCCATTTTACTATTTTTTGTGGAATTAACTTTTGAGCCGTTTAAATTAAATCCTGATTTATTTTTGTTTAATACGGGATTTGGGGCACATCCGGATAATAAATAAGAAATTAATATAACACTTAAAGAATATATTATTATATATTTAAATTTATTCATATACATTTATTATTTAATACTTAATATTTTTTAATTTTTTATTATATTTTTCAACCGCTTATTTATTCTTGTAAAATTTTATTTACGGTTAATTTAACCAACTTTCCGCCAACTAGTATATGAAAGGAAAGTCTTAAATTATTCCCGGCGCCAAGTCTGGGCTTTTTAAAAATAATCACATTTTTTACGATTTTATAAGGCATATATTGAATGTTATGAGGCGTATGGTTTATCGTGTAAATTTCTTTTAATATATGAGGATTATAACCGTTAAAAAAATTTCCACCCCCTTCTTTATAGAGATATATATTTCTGATAAAAAACGGCTTGTTATTGTTATTGGTTATCTGGTATTCCAGATAATAAAAACTTTTTATATGGCTTATAGAGATAACGGTTAATGTTATATCGTCCTTTCTTGCCGTTTTGTTTATCCTTAATCTATTAATTAACAGTATTAAGCCCATAACCTCTTTCTTTTCTTTTTCGACATGCGCCCTGTTTATATTTAATAATGCCAATTTGCTATTATACTTTCGGAATAGTTTTTTTCGCAGATGATCGATTTTGCTTTTTATATAATTGCCCACAAATACATTTTTCAAGGTGTTTACAAGATTAAGATTGTATGTTACGAGTTTGGCATTTTTTATTCTTAAAAGGATATTTATAAGACCGAATTTGGTAAAAATCTCAAGATTACTTGTTGTTTTGGTATTATATGTTATGGGTTTTATAAATATCTGTTTTCCTACCACTTGCTCAGAAAATGCAGCAGTATTACCCGTAGCAACATCTAATGGGATTGTTGGAAGCGTAATAACGCTTACATACCCTAAAGCGGTGTTTAATTTGTATATAATCCCTGATTTTATCGGCAACTTATGTATTAGAAATCTGTTTTTAAAGCTATATTTTTTAATATTTGAATAACTTATGGCGTTAACAACGCCAACCGTGCAAATAAAGTAATTTAAATTTAAAAGAAATAAAAAAATTGCGGATATAATCCTCATTCTTAACATATCATTTAACCCCCGTTATATCATTTATGTCTTTTTCTTTTTGTTTTTCAAGTTTATCGTGCATTTTAAGCTTTGAACCCGTTAATCTTATTTCAAAAATTCTGATATATAAGCTATGCAAGCCGGCAAAAAACATAAATAAATTTGCGGCATAAAGAATTACGATAACAGGATATTCTTTAAAAGAATAACCGACAAATATGTAAAAAGAATTAATGAAATATTTAAAATTATGATTAGTAAAATAAAAAAGGACAAATAATCCGCTAAAAACAAGAAAAATTAATTCAAAAATATCAAAATCATAACCATAGCCATTTCCGTAACCACTCGTATTTTTCATAGTCCCGTCACCTTTTCTAAGAATTAATCAAAATAGCTTTTTAATTTTGGTTTATAAATCGGGTGAAGATAAACAATACCAGGTCCTTTTATCTCCGCCCCTGAATATATCCTGTAAACCGCCTGATTTAATTTTAAATTGGCAAAATCATCCGTATCGAAGGATTGAGTTTTTTCATAAGTCTTTGTCGTTCCTTGCGAAATAGTGTTATCATCCGACAATAATCCTCCGATATAATGATTAAATCTAGCTCCGTCATCCTGCTCTGTTATATTTTCCGTTATTTTTAATTTATATTCCTTGTCACAAATCTTTGAAGCCTTTTCCCTTGAATAATCGTCGCTTAACGAAAGCCATAAAGAAGACCTTATATTGCCGATTAATGAATTAAGCCTTTCTTCAGACCCTAATTTTAACTTTAAAGAACTGTAACCCTGCGTAAGAACTATGTTTATAGCTTTTGACTGCCTGCATCTTGCAAAAAATTCGGTATCCGATTCAATATCTCCCGATGTTACATAATTTTGGTATTCATCGCATATAAAAACCACAGGTCTTTTAACATTAACATTATTATCCACCACCGAGTTATAAACCCTGTTTAAAACAGTTCTAAAATAGTCAAGTTTGAGCATAATGCCGATTGTCTTACCTGTTAAACCGTATTTTGATTCAGGCATTCTTAATATAACGATTCTTCCGTTGTTTATCACATCTTGAAAGCCTGTAAAATTAAGCTTATCTTTAGGCGAACAAAAGGTTTCTTTATATAAAGGCTTCATAAAATCCGAACATACCCTCATCGATTCGCTTTTTATTATCGCCTTTGTCCTTTCATCGAGCCCGATAAAATCCCCGCCGTTAAAATATGCCACATTAAGTCTTATTTCGTCTAAGTCTTCTAAATCATTATCATTTATTTTATTTTTATTAATATTATTATTAATATTTTGTTCTTTTGCCCGTAATAGGCTGCCGGCATATTCAATCATCTCTTTTAATTTTGCTTCATCGGACAGAACTTCATATATATCGCTCAATGTTACATAATCAAAACATGACCTTATCAAGCCGATAGCATTTGAAAGAAGGTTTATAGATTTATCTTTCCAGTAACTATCCTGCCTTCCATCGTTTGAATTCATGTTCTCTAAAACCGAATATAATCTTTCGGCAATAATCTTTGTGTCCAAATGCGGATAATGTATCGGATTAAAATAATAACCCGAACCCGGTTCGATTATAATAATATCTTTTTGCCTGCCGTTTCTTTCAAGTATTTTTACAGCTTCCTTCCAAAAATCCCCTTTTACGTCGAGTATAAGCCCACCAATATATTCATCTTCCACCCCTTTTTTACAATTTACTAATTGGTCAAAAAAGGGATATGCGCACGCGCTTGTTTTACCCGTTCCCGTTGCCCCAAAAACAATAAGCCCCGTATAAAGACCATTTTTATCCATAATAAGCCATTCCGGTTTTTCTTTTCTGCTGCCGTCTCTGTTATGAAGCTCACCGATAATAAGTTTAAAGTCACTATTTTCCGGCCAGATTAACCCATATTTTTTTGGAAATTTTTTAAAATTTTTATTTTTAACATCCGGTTTAAAATATAAATATCTGTTATAAAGCATATTCGAAAACGTATAAGCCGAAATAAACCATGTTGTGAGCGGTGTTAGGATAAAAAAGAGCCGAACATTTTTAAAATAATTAAAGTAATACTTTATATTTTTGTCTGAAAAAAAATTTGATATCGCAAAAATATAAAACAGCTCAAACCCGAACAATAAGAGCGCTATACACAATTTTATAACAAGGCTGTTATTCTTTTTGGCATTTAAAACATTTAAAAACATATTTCTCAAGACTTTACCCCCGCTATTTCAAAAATTACATAGCTCTTTCTTTATAACATTTCTTACCGCTCTAATATCGGAATAATAAGTCCATAAAGAAGATTCCAGCGCTTTAATATCTTCGGGTTTGACACAATTTCTTTCATTTAGAAAGGCATTAACCTTTATTATTTTTATTATCCCCCTCCACCGTCTGTCCGAAACAACAACCTGTTTATTTCTTAATCCCTCCCTTATCGCATATAAGACATTAAAAATGTCATCCGAAATATGGACATTATCCGAATCTTGAATTAAAAGATTTATATCCTCAAGAGTTAGCCCTATATTTTGGAAATTATAATCCCCTTTTATTGCCAGTAATTTTTTAAAATTATCTTTCTCATTTATTGGAAGTATTTCTTTACGAAATAAAAATCTGTCATAAAGCGGTAAAAGATTAGAGTTTGATGATTTATCCGGTCTTTCGTTCGAGGTCGCAAAAAGGCTTAATAAGGGAATTTTATGCGGCTCCGGTGTATATATTACCCTTTCGTTCATAATTGCAAGCAGTGAATTTAGTGTAGAATGCGGCCCCTTAAAAAATTCATCTATCAGCGCTATATCGCAATTGTCTATACCAATTTTATTTTTGGTATTTTTAGACATAAGGTCATTTATACCTGTACCCGGGGTCATCTGAAAATCGAATAGCTTAAGACCTCCTAGATGTTTTACTAATGCTTTTAATATCGCGGTCTTAGCAAGCCCCGGCTCACCGATTAATATCGAGTGTTTTTTTGATAGTATAGCCAATATAATAATGTTTATCGTCTCCTTCCTTTCTAAAAATTGTGAATTGAGGCATTTTTTAATCTCATCAAGTTTTCTCATAATTAGTTCTATTTTTCCGCCTGTGTTATATAAGCCGTTATTTCCATCTGCCCCTCCATAGCCGTTAAATTTTTCATTAAGTATCATTTAGTTACTCCCTCCTATTTCCCTTTTTCCTCTTCTCGCTTAATTTATATATGCTGGTTTAAGAAATATAATTTTAATAGGCGTACCTTCAGGCAGTGTTATGCTGATATTTTGATTTGAATTTGCATAGCTATTTATCCCGTTTTGAGCCTGATTAAGTTCATTTTGGGCAACATTTTCCCTTATTTGATTTTGAAAGGTATAAGGGTTTGAAGAATTTATGCCGGAACCTCCTCCCGCAAAAATAGATGCCGCTCCGATAACGCCCTGCGCTAAAGATGTAAGAATATTTCCGGCATAATGATAATGCGCATCTCCCTTTATGCCTCCGGAGCCGTCAGGCATCATTGCTATGGCATCTATATTAACCGAAACCCCGTTTGTTTTTATAATCTTATTAAACGATATGTTTAATCTATTCAATGAATGCTTAACGCTAACCATTCCAAAAAATTTATCCCCCTTTTTTAAAACTATTTTTCGGCGGTAATTGTAATTACTAGACAATATCGCTATAACAGGAACTTCAGTATTATATGAGAATATTTTATATTTTGTATAAGCATTTACAACCGTCCCTTCAGGGATAACAAGACGATCTGATGTTAACTTCAAATTTATTATCCGCACCTTATAAGTTTTATAAGTTGTTTTGCCGCCGCTCTTTACTGCTCTTACACCTTTTTCTCTGTTTAAAATAGCCTTGCCGTAACTTGCCTTAAGAAAAACAACCATCTTTGAAGGTATTTGGAGGGATGTATTCCGATAGTTGCCATTTAAATGTTTATTTAGTTTGATTTTATTTAACCCCTTCATCTCTTTATTGAATTTTGTCTTAAATTCATTAGATTTATTAGAATTAGAATGGGCAGCCGCATTTTTATTTTTATTAATATAATCAAAAACAGAAGGAGAAAATCTTTTATCGTCTTTTATTGTCAAATTATTAAACGGCTTAATGTTTTGCGCTTTGTTAGTTTTATTATCGTTAATATTTTTATTTATTTTATGAAAAAATATAAATTTTAATGTTAAAACTATGGCTATTAAAAAAGCTATAATAATTAACGGAAGCCGAAAAAATTTCAGAAAATCCTTATTGGAAAAGTGATTCTTCCCAACAGAACCTGAATTGTAAATATCTGAATTTGAATTTGAATCTGAATTTGGATTATTAATATTTTTGTGTTCAGTGTCGTAAGCAATAGATTCCACATCCTCTTCCCTTATAACATGTGGATTATCATCATTTATACTATGCATGTTATGTCCCTCCAAGTTTTAAACTACTGAAATAAACAACTTCTAATCCGAATGGGTATTGGACACTTCTTTTGATTCTTTTTAAAATTAGTTTATCCTCATAAGCCAAACTGTTTTTTATATTTGAATTAGAATTAGAAACAACCGTTCTAATCACATAAAGTTTTAATTCATCATGATTTACCGTCCGTCTTATTAACTTTATCCTTTTAAACTTAATTATCGAAGTTATGCCGGCTTTTTCCATTTTTTGAACAAATTTATCATTCACAATCATTTTAAGTGTTTTTTTTCCATAATCATCCGACATTTTATTTAACGCCCTCGAAAGTTCGGTTTTTATCATTATAGAATTAAAACCTGTAAACTCCCGGACAAAGGTTTTTGAAAAATAAACTATTTCACCCATTCCAACTCTGTTATTGAACGGCAGATTACTTAACACCTTTGCATTTCCTGCGCTATTAACCCTTATAACTATTGGAACCCGGTTTATTTTGTATGTGTAAAATGATGTAAAAAGCGCAATGACTAAAATTAATGACATCATAACAATTACAATCTTAAGCGTGGCGTTTTGGGATTCCAAATCCCCCCAGATTTCATAAAAAAGCCTGTTATTTCTCTTTTTGACATTATCTTTTGAATTTAGAAGATTTCCCATACACTACTAATACCTAACTAATACGCTATATTTTTAATAAATCCGTTTTTTCTTATAACTTATGACTTTCAAATTATTACAAATTATTACCTATATAAATTAAATAATTCATACGATTTGATTTACTAATTTCCTATTTTACCTGCCGCAGCTTTAAGAGAACTCGATATATGTTGAATCTTTTGATGAGCGTCATTGCTAATACCTTCAAACAACTTTGCCGCTAAATACGGAACCGTAACATCGATGGTTATCATTACGATAAAAATCGTTACAGCCTCGGCAAATGTAAAAACACCCAGTATATTACCTATCCCTGTTTCGGACGAGGGCATATTAACCGATACAATCTTTCCTAAAATGGTAAAAAAAATAAGCTGTTCCAGCGCCACCATAACCCCCCAAAAAGAAATTTCAATAAACATTTTCATCCATTTTCCAAAGACGCCTTTAGTATAAGGTATAGCCTCTAATCCAAGTATAATTGGACATATCGAAAATAATAACCCTAAAAGTATTAATTGAATTAAAGCCATAAATAATTGGATAATTATATAGAACAGGTTAAATAAAAACCATAATATCCCCATAAGTATAGTTCCGGTTATTGCGTGCACTGCTCCCGCAAACCATGATACGGGATTCAAATTCCAGCCGCTTTTTACGGATGCTGTTCCATTTGACGATACAGTGGGAATAGATACGCTATGAAGGCTCCCTGAAATAGAGGAGACTATTTGGGAGACCGATTCACCGATACTATAGATATTTTGCTTCATAAGATAAAGCTGAATTCTATCGGCAAGGGTCAAGATAATCTGGGCAAAATTGGATAAACCAACCTGTTTCCACGATAAAAAAGCTATGGCAATAAGCCCCGTTCTTAAAAATAATCCGTAATAACTGAACGGTTTATCCATTAACTCCGACCTGTAACCTTCAAAAAAGGAAAGAACGATTCCCAATGCAAATAAAAAATAAAACATATAGGATATAAAATTACTCAGTGTAGAATTGCTATTAAGCGCAGGTGGAATAGAATCTATCGAAAGTATGTTAAAATCTTGTCCGTTGTTTAATTTAGCTATGGAAAGGGAAGATTCATTTATACTTGATGAACTTGCGCTTTTGGAATTTGTAGAGCTTGTGCTTGTTGTCGGTATTGACGCAGCCATAGCAGTATTATGAGATTTGTATAAAATAAAATTCATTATGATAATCATAGCGATTATAATTACCGAATATGTTAAAACTTTTTGTAAATTTAGTTTTTGCATAATTAAATCCTTAATTCCCATAAATTATAATTATTAAATTATAATTATAATGTCGTCTTGTTATAAAAGTTCATATCTGGATCATTATTGTTTTGCGGTAAAATAATAGCCCCGTTATGCTCTTTTTTAATCTCGCTTGCCGATTTGGACAACTCCATCTGCTTTAATTGGCTTTCGATATATCCAAGGTTTTTTAAATTTGCGGCATTCTCTTCCGCCATTAAGGTTAAAATCGAACTTTGGTAAGAATAGTAATTGGTGCTATTTTTTAGAGTTCCGCTTGTAATTTCCTGCATAAATTCATCCCCTTCAAGCTCGGCTTTGTGAGCCCTGGCGGCAGAAACCCCCGCGCTATAAAGATTAGAAGAGGCTGCATCGTCAACGAATCCATTTACAAGGTCGGTACACCCGGCAGTATAATTTCCGTTACTGTCTAAATAATAACCGTTGTTATAAGAGGCGCAATTTATAGAAGGATTTATATTCCCCGTATTTCCGTTAGCATTAAAAATCATCCCGTTGCCGAATGTTTGCGACTCGTTTTCAAGTTCGCTTTTATTTAATATCTCTCCGCTTGCTCCCGAAGTTCCGGAAATAAAACCTTGAGGATTATAAGAATTGTCTGCGCTATTTAGGTTTTGAAATTCCATATTTTCGGAATTAATATTTGAAATCAAATCTTGAGGCGATGAAACCTGAATGTCGCTTTTAGTCAATTCCTGAGGAATCTGATTAAAGGCATTATTTATCTGATTGTTTAAATTATTTACGCTATTGACGGCATTTTCAACCGAATTAACTAAGTGTCCCAATTTATCGTAATTAATTATTATATTTTGGTATTCTTCTTGCATTTTCGATACATCTGCCGTCAATTTATCGGCTGTTGCCATAGCCTCCGACAAGCCGGGTCCAGGATTAAAAAGCGGTCCGCCCGAAGCTCCCGGCGCATAGCCAAGTGTTCCAGCAAGACCCTGCAAGGCAGAAAAGACTCCGTCCGCCGCACTCCCCACAGACTGAATTTGGCCGGAAATAGCGCCGATGTCCGGTAACGGAAGCCCCATTCCATAAGCTACTCCTAAGTATAAGGCCATAACAGTTATAAAAGAGACCAAAACTTTGAAATAAAAAGCATCATTCTGATTCTTGTTTTTATCTTTTTTCATAATTATATTTTTTCCTCACGGTTCTTTGTCCTTTTTGTTTATTTTTTGTTTATTTAGTTTATTTCGTTACACTTATTTACTAATATTTACTAACCTTTATTCCGTAAGGACCGTTAGGATATTTTTCAGCCAGTATATAAAGTCTTTCCTTTAACGATTTATCGGGATACATTGCCGCAATCTGCTTTTCTATTTCTTCATCCTCTGAAGATTTACAGCATAACCAGTATTCAAACGGGTCGGGTTTATTCCTTATCACTGTCGTATCATTTCCGAACTTCAAGAAATATTCGGCATAGTGCCCCTTCACAACCTTAAGATTTTTTATAATTTCTATCTCTTTTTCATTAAGTCCGCAAAATTTTAAATCGTCCCCTGAAGTATCGCCGTCTAATTGGCAAAATATCTTAACGGTAGAATTTTCTATTATACTTTTACCGACATCTCCTGCCTTTAAGATATCGCCGGGTTCTTGAGTTATACTCCACACCATAGATCCCCATTTGGCAGATGTTTTATAAAGATGCGTTATCAGTTCCGCTATTTTAGAATCATTCATAAATTCCCAGCATTCATCATAAAAGAAAAAAACCTTAGCCGATTTATCATACATTTTTTTAAACGAGATATTTTTGATTATTGCAAATATTACTTTCTGTAAATCTTCGTGTCCTTTTAGCTTTTGTAAATCGAATATAACTATCTTTTTACCTAAATCTATCCCTCCCTTCCTGTTTAAAATCATACTATAAGGCGAAGAAATATCCGTCCATTGAAAGAGATTTTTCCCCATTTCCATTGCCCTTTTTTTATCCTCGGCATCTCTTCCCTCGTTATAATCAAACAAAACATTATTAATATCCGAGAAAATCGGCATATCGTCATCGCCGATTATTTTATCGTATGAGGCTTGAATCGCCCTTGTTATAATAGTTTTGTCGTTAGGCGATAAATTTCTTTCAGGTTCAACCATTAAACCTATTATTCCTGTTAAAAATATCATAATGTCAGGGTCAAAAACCTCTTCGTTATTTATAATCTTAACCATATATCGTTTTGGCGGAAACGGATTTAAACAATATGTTCCGTCCAAATCCAATTCGATGTAATCCCCATTAAATATCCTGCAAAACTTGCTATATGTTCCTCCTATATCAACGCCTATGATATGATAATTTTCTCCGGACATATAAAAGTTTGTTAAAAACCCGTTAAGCATAAATCCCTTGCCGCTTCTTGTTTTACCAAAGACAATCCCATGTTTTGCGGGAAGCATATTATTGTACAAATCGAGACTTACCGCCTCCCCCCTTGTATTAATTAAAGGTATAGCGCAACTCTTTGTTCCGCTAAAACCTTTATGCAAAGGAAAAAAGGCGGAAACTGCGGATGATATCGATGTTTTAAAACGCCTGTTAAAATTAGTTTGACCTGGAAGAAAAGATAAAAAAAGATTATGATGCTCCATATTATCTATAATCCCTTCCATCCCGTTAAAGTCTTTAAATGCCTCTAAGATTTTTATTGCCCTTAAGTCCAGTTCGCCCTTAATTTTAGATTTAAGCCTGACACACAAAGAGATGTTGACAACTTTCTTTTGCATTTTTGAAACAGATTCAAGAAAATCGTCTATCTGGCTTATAATGTTGGTTCCTTTGTAATCGATATACCCTCCGCCGACTCCATCGGTTAAACTTGCTTTAATGTTTCTATCCGATTGAATTTTATTAATTGTCTTTTCTTGATCAGGGATATTAAAGGCAACCTGAACATCATACGGAAAAAAATCAGAGATATTTGAATTTTTTATATTTAAATTTAACAAAGGCGTTATTCCATAAGTATTAGTCTCACTCGGCAGCCTGTGCATATTTATAAACTTATAATAATAACCATCTATGTAAAAGTAATCCCGTTTTATTTCGCTGTAAGAATACATTAATTGGCTTCTTGACGTAAATTCGTGAGACATATTTTCCCATTTTGGAGAATCCACAAAAATTGATCTTTCAGGATTTAATTCTTTATAATAGTAACCCGTTAGTTCCTGATTATTCATTCTTTTTAACCCAATATTCAACCTTGAAGCCAAAAAACCTAAATTATTTTCCAGATTATCTAACTGTTTTTTAATAATATCAAAATCGTTTTTAGTGTTAATTCTTGAATTAGAATTATGAATATTCCCAATTTTTATATTAAATAACCCTGAATTAAAATTGATAAGCTTTGATAAAATGCCGCCCTTATCTGCTCCTGCTAAACTTACGCCGTTTATTGTACAAAAGAGATATATTTTAATATTTTTTATGTTTTCAGTTCTTAAAACTTTAAGCTTATTTTCTTTAATATATTCATAATCTTTTGGTGGAATAGAAGACATTTGATAATTTGCTATGAACTCGTCATTTCTGTCGCATATTTTATAAACCCACTGCAAACCGATATTTTCATTCAAAGAATTTAGTAAAAGATCGTTAACATATGCCGAATCGTTAATTATTTCATCCTTAGAAAGAACATAATCAAACCCATCAACCATAAAACCGACAGTAAAAGAACCATCGATGCCGACAACAATATTGTCATAAATTGCCAAAAGGTTTACATAATTATTAAACGATTCGTTTTGATTTATTTTTCTCAATACGGAGTTAAGCATCATTTTTATATATCTTTGTCCTTTTCATCGATTATTTAATTATTTAATTATCTAATTATCTAATTATCTAATGATTTGATTGGTTTTAATTTTTTATCTTTATAAATTAATTTTAAAAAAGGGCTATCCAATTTATCGCTCCCAGGTTCTAAAATAAATAACTCTTTTTTAATAAATAAAAATGATAAAAGCGAGTCAGTATAAAAATCGGGCTTACCTTTTTTATATCTTCTTAAAAAAACTAAAAGAAGCGTATCGAATAATATTGCAAGAATAATAAACCCTTTAAATACGAGAATAAGCATCATAGTAATAAAAATAAATAATCCCCAATCATATACTTCCAAACCAAACCTTGTTACCTTATCGTGAATCCCCCCGTGAATTTTAAATCTTGTATAACCCGCTTTCATATAACCCTCGCATTTTTAATAATTGACAATAATTAATAATAATTCATTATCATTTTTTAAATTTTTTATCGTCGCATCTCATTTTATTTCTTTATCTTAAGATTAAGGTTGACCTACTGTCGAGGATCCATTTCCACTTCCGATAATAATGCCGTTTGAAGAACCCCCCGCACTTTGAACGATACCAAGTATGGCGCCTGTTATAGTAGGCGCGAGCATAACTCCTGTTCCGGCCGCTGCCGTTATAAAAGCCTTTCTTGCCGCATCGGGTTTGTGCTGCTTGATGTCGTAAAATCCTTTTACGAGTCCGATAGTTAACGTTGCAGGGGCAAGCCTGTAACATATCCATGTAGTTGCCTCGTTTAAAATACCTGATGCCCCAATTCCGAGAGAACCCTGATTCAAATTAATCATTGCCAAAGCTTGTGAGCTTAACGATAAAACAGACCCAAAGATAAAACTGGATAAAAACAAAATGTTAATGCCATTTTTCCTCTTTAAAATTCTTTTTAGAAATCTTTCTTCATAAACTCCCGATAGGAAATATGCCGAAAGATTAATGGAAAAACCATAGAAATAATCATAGAAATAATTTTTTAACTTCATCTTTTTCCTCCTTACTTTAATAATTAATTTTAAATTTTAAATTCGTTTGCAATTAAAAATATTTATATCATTTTAGTGTTTCAGGATTATGAAACATTTATTAAAAATACATTAATTTAATATTACATTTTGGTTACAAAATAGGCTTAACTCCTTGTATTTACTTAATTTAATCAAATAAAACCCGTTATTTAATTTTTTTATTTTTTTTATAATTTCATCAAATTGAAACAAATTTGTCATAAAACTGTAATATAAATATGATATAAATAAAAACTCGCCCTTTTGAAATCAATATTAAAACAAGAAGGCTTCTATAAAAATTAATTAATCGATTATTAAAGGAGAAAAATCGCTATGAAAAGAAAAAAATTAACTAAAAGTATTAAAGCAAAGAAAAAACGCAAAAGTTATCAAGAGTTTATCGATGAAATTAATGATAGATTAAAAGAGAAAAAAGAGATTGAAGAGCTGTTTAAACGTGTTATAATATTAAAAGCTGATGATGTATTAAAAGAAATGGAAATAAAGGAAAAAAATAATAAAATTATGAGGTCTATCCATGAATGTGAATCGGACAAGTAAGGTAAGTAAACAGCTAAAAATAGAAGAAATTTTCGAAGATTTGGGGAATTATATAGATAAAATAAAAGATGATGCAATAAATTCCGGCAAAAAAGATGATGCTTCGAGTTCTATATCGTTTATAGGCATGATATTAGATGAGATTTCCAATTCTTTAAAAAAAGGCAATTCAACCGATATAAACAGATTATCCGAGGATCTTGACGACAAAATGAAAACACTGCTTAACGACCTGGATCCATTTAAATCGGAAAAGATAGTCATTGAAAAACTCGACAACCTTGCGGTTTATTGCGATAAAGTATTTATGGAATTAATGGCGGGTGTTTCCTGCGCTATCCCCGCGAAAAATAATTAAAACATCCGCTTTATAGCTTTATAATCCTGACAAAATCCGTAGAACCCGGTTCCCCCAGCGGTATGCCGCCGCTTAAAACGGCGTATTTAAAATTCTCTTTAAAATATTTCATCTTTTCGCTTTTATTTATAAAATCTATGACATTTTTAATACCGACATTTTCTTTAATAATATCCCGCATAACAAAACTAACTACCCCGAAGTTAAGGGAAAGCCGCCTTTTTATCCGCTCGTCCGGTACGATAGATATAATAGGAGCAAGAGGACGCAATGACGATATGAGACCGGCGGTATAGCCCGACCTTGTAACCGCGGCTATAAAAGACCCGTCCACGGAATAAGAAGCAAGAACAGCCATTTTCGCAACTATGTTAGAAATATTATATTCATTGGAAATACCATATCTCTCGTCTCCATCATCGGGATTTATCCGGTAATTGCCCGTATATTCACGGCCGCCTCCGCCTTTGCCGTTAACCCTTCTTATGCCTATATTTCTATAATTGCTTTCAATAAAAATATTGCTATTTTCCGTCGTTTTTATTATTTTGTTCATATATATAACGGCTTCGACAGGGTTATTTCCCACGGCGGTCTCTTCGGAAAGCATAACGGCATCCGTTCCGTCCAATATCGCGTTGGCAATATCGGTAACCTCCGCTCTGGTGGGCGATTCGTTTATGACCATGGACTCGAGCATCTGTGTTGCGGTAATAACCGGCCTTTTATAAATATTTGCAACAGAAATTATCCTTTTTTGTTTTAGGGCAATACTTTCTATCGGAGTTTCAACGCCGAGGTCGCCGCGCGCAACCATAATGCCGTCTGAAACCATGGCAATTGCCTCAATATTTTCGACTGCTTCGGATTTTTCTATCTTTGCTATAATGAAAAAATGCTTTTCCGGATAAATCTTTTTTAAAAAATTCCTGACGGTTATAATATCTTCCGGATGCCTCACAAAAGAAACCGCAAACATATCGGCGTTATGTTCCGCCCCAAATTTTAAATGCTTAAAATCATTCTTTGTAACGGATGGAATGCTAAGTTTGATATTGGGAAAATTCACCCCTTTTTCTGCCCTCAAAATGCCGTCCCGCAATATTTTGCATGAAAGCCCGTTCTTATCACAGGCAATGTCGGTAACTTGCAGTTGTATTTTACCGTCATCTATAAAAATTAAGTCATTCTTTTTTACATCTTGAGTTAAAAACCTGTAGTCAATCGATATATTTTTATTATCGGAAGGCTTTTTTCTATTAACGACATTTATATGCCCGCCTTTTTTTAAGATAATCCCGACTTCTTTCTGCTTGCCTGTCCTAATTTTTGGCCCCGGCAGGTCAATAAGTATAGCAGTATCGTTTGAAAGTTCTCTAATCAGCCCGATAAGGCCGTCAAAAAAAATCTCGTTTCCGTGCGAGAAATTCAGCCTGGCGACATCCATGCCGGAATCTATCAGTTTTTTTATAACAGCTTTGCCGCAGCTTGAAGGTCCAAGCGTGCAAACAATCTTTGTCTTTTTATATTTTTTTCTATAATAATCGTTTTCATTTTGTCTTGCGTCATCCATATAATAATTATATCGTAATATATCTTATATATATGTATAAAATTTTGACAAATATATTATGTATCGTAAGGGTTATTAGGGTTAATTTTGGTTAATTTTCAAATAAAAATACTGCCTTAATTAAATTAAGGCGGAATTTCACCATTGGTCCATCAACGAAAGATGAAATAAAAAAGCGGAAGGGTCAGGAGCTGGTTTAATACGAAAAGTTTTACCGACCATTTATGGAGCGAGTTAAACATAACCCTGTTTCTATCTTCTTTGGGGGTATCGTCTATATTTCCTATATTTTCTTTTAATTTTTTCATTTTGGAGCTTACCGCATTATTAGATATAAAATTTATAGCGATTATAAACACTGGTAATATGATAACCGCTGCGGGATAAGTGAACTACCTCGCCCTTTCGGACGAGGCTTCCTGGTTCATAGACGGGATACTTTTTAGTGCATAGGTATTACCTACGACGCAAAAGACGTGCTTTTGCATATCCATAGAGCCCGTCTTCCCAGGCGTATATTCGGCAAGTTCCTTGCCTATTGTTTTATTTATGATATTTAGCGACGCGTTTATATCCCTGTCGTGAGCAGTATTGCATACGGGGCAAGTCCACTTG
>JAJZYP010000033.1 GCA_021798015.1 bacterium | reverse complement strand
CAAGTAAAAAAATATCTTAAAACCTGTTTCAATTCCATATTGGTGCGATTAAAATTCCTGCGCCGTCGAATTTACCCCTAAAGCGTTATCCCAGTTTCAATTCCATATTGGTGCGATTAAAATTCCCTGTCCTCTCCGAATAATTTTAAATCAACATCGTTTCAATTCCATATTGGTGCGATTAAAATTTATTCTTCATCGTCATTGCTCTTTTTCTTTCTATAGTTTCAATTCCATATTGGTGCGATTAAAATATAACACATATCGAGCAAAACAACTTTAATATTTTTGTTTCAATTCCATATTGGTGCGATTAAAATGGAAAAAAAAGACGATAAGCCAATCCAGGACGATTCTGTTTCAATTCCATATTGGTGCGATTAAAATCCGGTCGTGATATTACCGTCCATGCTTATGCTGCTATGTTTCAATTCCATATTGGTGCGATTAAAATGGACATAGTATTACGGTAGGAATTGGATTTACGATGTTTCAATTCCATATTGGTGCGATTAAAATTATAATTCCTGCCGCACTTCCTAATG
Source organism: bacterium (assembly GCA_021798015.1). Classification (GTDB taxonomy): domain Bacteria; phylum SZUA-79; class SZUA-79; order Acidulodesulfobacterales; family Acidulodesulfobacteraceae; genus Acidulodesulfobacterium. The sequence continues at coordinate 18,136 of JAJZYP010000033.1, read as the reverse complement.
TCCCTGCGAGTTTCAATTCCATATTGGTGCGATTAAAATCTTTTTAATTCCCTTTAACTCACGATACATGTCCATGTTTCAATTCCATATTGGTGCGATTAAAATTGAACCTAAATCGCCCGCTAATCCGCCTAAACTATTTAGTTTCAATTCCATATTGGTGCGATTAAAATTAAGCGCCCAAACCGCTTTAGCTCAAACACAATCTCGTTTCAATTCCATATTGGTGCGATTAAAATGTTCCTAATCCGAAATTATAACCGTTAGATGCTGAGTTTCAATTCCATATTGGTGCGATTAAAATCAGAGATGTATCGCTGTAATCGGCGAGATTATTTATGTTTCAATTCCATATTGGTGCGATTAAAATAACATTTTGGGTTAGCGGATAATTAGGGTCGTTGAAGTTTCAATTCCATATTGGTGCGATTAAAATTGTGAAAAATTAACTTTAAATTGAGGGGTTTTAAAAAGTTTCAATTCCATATTGGTGCGATTAAAATAACCTTAGTCCGTTTGCACAACCGTATCTGGACACTGTTTCAATTCCATATTGGTGCGATTAAAATCCTAAATTCGCAACTCGTCAATGGAGATTTAATAGCGTTTCAATTCCATATTGGTGCGATTAAAATACTAATCCTGCGGACAATTACAACACTTGCGAGAAAAGTTTCAATTCCATATTGGTGCGATTAAAATGAGAGTTAAAAAATATAAAATGAATAAAATAAAAATGTTTCAATTCCATATTGGTGCGATTAAAATAAATCAGGCAAATGCGGCACAGCAGGCGGAAAGACTAGTTTCAATTCCATATTGGTGCGATTAAAATGGTTTGGCGTCTATGATTAAAAACATTGTAAGTATTGTTTCAATTCCATATTGGTGCGATTAAAATTTTAAATAATTTCATCGTGGGATATGATTTTTCTGAGTTTCAATTCCATATTGGTGCGATTAAAATGACTTTTGCTATATTTAACCTTGTAACGGTTCTTTTGTTTCAATTCCATATTGGTGCGATTAAAATTGTTTACTTTTGACGAAGACACGCACACATATTATCGTTTCAATTCCATATTGGTGCGATTAAAATCTGTAAACTGGTTAATCGTTCTTATTATGTTTGTTTTGTTTCAATTCCATATTGGTGCGATTAAAATGAAGTATAAAAACATCTTCCAGCCAGACAAGTTATTTGTTTCAATTCCATATTGGTGCGATTAAAATTTTTTTTAAAAAAATTTATTGAGCAGGCTTAACCTTTTTGTTTCAATTCCATATTGGTGCGATTAAAATCTGTTACGGCAAACAGTTCACCGGTGCAAGGAAGGTTTCAATTCCATATTGGTGCGATTAAAATCCCGCCCTTGTTATAGCCCCTGCCATAGCTTTATCGCAGGTTTCAATTCCATATTGGTGCGATTAAAATGTCGGTAATGAATATTACCGGCTAATCTTCGAGACGTTTCAATTCCATATTGGTGCGATTAAAATTATAACTCTAAAGCCCATCATGGCAGGCCTTACGAAGTTTCAATTCCATATTGGTGCGATTAAAATAATTCAAGCGAGCAAGCAAAAAAAGAATTTGAAAAAGTTTCAATTCCATATTGGTGCGATTAAAATAAAAGAAAAGGTAAAATATAAAAAGGAGATAATAAAAGTTTCAATTCCATATTGGTGCGATTAAAATGCGCTATAGCAGCTGCAACGGCTGAAGTTATAATTGGTTTCAATTCCATATTGGTGCGATTAAAATAGTTAAAGTGATGGTTTAAGTTTGTTTTAAAAAATGGTTTCAATTCCATATTGGTGCGATTAAAATTCTAACGATTTAACATTAGTCATACCTAAAAAACAGGTTTCAATTCCATATTGGTGCGATTAAAATTGCAAATACGCCTGTTATAACTCTAAAGCCCATCAGTTTCAATTCCATATTGGTGCGATTAAAATACGGACTAAATTATGAAATCGGAACGGCTTTATCTGCGTTTCAATTCCATATTGGTGCGATTAAAATAAAAGTTTATTTTTGTCAGGTGCGTATAAATGGATAGTTTCAATTCCATATTGGTGCGATTAAAATTTAAAAAGTCGGCTTACGATACTTGGAAAGGTATCAGTTTCAATTCCATATTGGTGCGATTAAAATTAAAAAAGAATTTTGAAGAAATGGGCAGGGTTAATTGTTTCAATTCCATATTGGTGCGATTAAAATTTTTAGTTTCCCGCAACGCAAATACGGCAAATATAGGTTTCAATTCCATATTGGTGCGATTAAAATGAATACCAACAATTTCGAAACACAGAATTTGCCAAAGTTTCAATTCCATATTGGTGCGATTAAAATGATTTTACTTTAACAAACTGGATTACCGTTTTTATGAGTTTCAATTCCATATTGGTGCGATTAAAATTATATTTTTCAATACTATCATAACTCTAATATGGCTGTTTCAATTCCATATTGGTGCGATTAAAATCCAAAAATTTGCTTGTAAAACTAATAACTTATATTATTTAATGAATAAATTCATCTGTCAACCCCCGATGATGTTAAAAACCCTATACCTCGACGATATAAATATTATATCAGATTATCGGTAGTATTTTTTTCAATCCCTATAATTTCGCGTCCGCTATATTTTAAGCTTCCGAGAGTATATATTATCATAGAGTCTTCATCTTGATGCATTCTCTTTTTAAGTTCAATTTTCATAGCTTCAAACTTTCCGTCCGTTAATTCCCCTTCAAAAACAGAATTCTGCACCCAGTTTAAGTAGCGTTTTAAAAGCTTGTGAACTTTCTGTACCCTTTTTTCTCCTACATCATAAACCAGAATTATATTCATAGAATCATTTACCACCAAGCCCTGAAAGCCTTGTATTCCTCAATATTAGAAATATGTTTTTCCAATTTATAGCATTCTAAACGGATAAGATGTCTGTAAGACACATTTCTATTAAGATTTCTGTGTTTTATGGTAGTATTCAATCTTTCATCATATTCCCTTAAAAATATCTTCCTGCCGCTTTCGGAAAGATAACAGGAATTTACGTCTTTTTCGAAATCCCTTTCGCCGAGCATATTTGTATTCATCAATTTAAATATTACATGGTCAACAATTATCGGCTTGAATATTTCCGAAATATCTAAACTTAAAGAGAACCTCCTATTACCCGGCTCATGTAAAAAACTTACGGTCGGATTAAGTTGGGTATGATAAATTTCGCCAAGCGTAGTTGCATATAGCAAAGAATTTCCAAAAGATATAAGAGCATTCATAATATTATCGGGAGGTCTTTTATTTCGTTTAGTAAATTCATCTTCGAGGTCAAGAATCGCATTAAAACTATTGTAATAACGTTCTCTTATATGCCCCTCCCAAGCCATAAGTTTGGAAATATCGGCAGCTTCTTCTAATTTGGGTATTATTTCATTTATATCCGATATATAATTTTCAAGCCCTGATTTTCTATTTTTATAATACATCAGATTGCAAAGGATATTGTGGGTGGCGCTTTTTATAAATTCCTTCGCGATGCCGAGCCTTTTTTCGGCATTTTTATAAAGCTCCACCTGATTTACGATTATAAAACCGGAATTAAGATGTTCTCTCGGATAATACGAGCCTGAATAATAACCGTAATAATTAAACACATGCAAGGGTATTTTCTGCTGTGCCAAGAAGTTCAGCAGCTTTGTATTCAGGTCGGTTTCGCCCAACAGATATATTCCTTCTATGTCTTCTACTGGGATTGTCTTCTTTTCTCCCGATTCGAATTCAAGCGAAAGCGTATTGTCCTGTCTTTTTAACCGCCCGTTTTTTGTTATATAATAATTTCGTTTCATGAATAGCAAAAATCCTCATAACTGCATTTTTTGCATATTTTAGAATTTAATACATCCGGCACCTGTTCCGCATTTTTAATTTCAATAACCTTTTTAACCACATCTTTTATCTCGCATTCTTTATCAGGCGTTAACATCACTTCGGTTGTCCGTTTTTGCTTTGGATAATTTATTACGCCTTTTCTTATATCGATCCCTTTTTGTCTCAAACAGTATATATAATACAAAACCTGTCCGATATGGACTTCTTCCATCCTATTTGATTTTTTAACTTCGTGCACCGTATTGTCGTCGATAAAATCTATCTTTACGGCGCCGTCGATAATGATTTCTTTCTTTTTCCTCGGATAAGACTCTTCATCTATAAGTTTTCCGAGCAAAACATTGTCGGAGGTATGCTCCATTTCTACATCATGGGCAAAAAGCCACAACTTTCTTTTGCAAAGCAGGTAATAGTTAAATTCTGTGCCGGTAACGGCAACTGACTGAGACATATAATTAGATAGACTTTGGTCACTTGAAATGGCAATGTCCATAATTTGTAATAATATCCAAATTAATGTTCAACAATTAATTTCCTTATTTCTTCAAAAAAATCTTCCGCAAGCTTAATATATTCGGCAGCATCGGCGGAAGAAATATGGACAAGTTCCTTATAATCGGCCTGTTGTCTCGCTTCAAAAATCTTATGGAGTGATTTAGAATGATGCACGCTAACAATTCCCTTATGCACAAATTCTCTATCGAATATTGAAATAACGGCGGCATGTTTAGATGTCTTTATATTTATATCAGTTTTCAAAAATAATGCCAATAATAAATAGAACATTGCATAATATGTTCTATTTACGATAGACCTTGGGCTAAAATTATCCTCCAGCATTTTCTGGGCATCGACAAGCGTTTCCTCCGCCTGTGTCATACGATAGGCCAAAAGCGCTTCTTTATCATTCATACCGTCACCCCTTCCTTGCCGATATTCTTTATGATAGAGGATGACCTTAAAGGCGAGTTTTCAAGCTCATCTCTTGTAAAAATCAATGTCGAAATAACCATAAAATGTTTAAACCCAATTTCCCAAGTTATATCAAAAATCTTTTCACTAAGCTCTTTATTAACGGCTCCGACTTCTATAAAAACATCCATATCCGAATATTCATCAGCATCGCCGCGCGCTCTTGAACCGAAGACGCGAAAGTCAAGTAAATCAATGACTTTGGATAACCTCTTTTTTAATTCTTTTGCGATTTCGCGGTCTTTTGGGGTCATATAATCTTTCCTATCTAAATTTTAATAATTGATTAACATAATTTAATAAATGTTTTCTATTTGCTTAAATATATCAAGCCCGCTAGTGGAAGAATAATTCAATTTTGCTATATACTCATATAATCTTTCATCCCAATACAAAACTTTTTCCTTAAATAGTTTTGCGGATTGTCTTGTCTGAATTGGGACAAGAAGCATTTTAGCTTTCAAATATTCCTTGTTTTCTTTTAATTGACAATAATCATCACATAGTTCTATCGGTAATATTTCTAATGACCCGTCTGTTCCCTCTATGATATCTTCAACCCAAGGTTTATGGATACCCGCAATCATTTCTTCATTAAATGATTTTATAATAGAATTATTAAGCCCTCTTTCATAATCTTCCTCGGAATCTCCAGTATAACCGTCTTCATATATTTCATTAACAATGTCGGTTAATTGTTGTTCGGATAACAATGAATTATTTTTTTTAAAACAATCTATTGTTTTTCTTGTAACCTTTTCATCATACGGCAAGTAAAGCGGCTCACCTTTGCTCTTTAACGATGGTTCTTTAAATATTATAACTTTAGCCGGTGATTTATTAGGCTCACCTCTACGATTAATTCTACCGAGTCTCTGCCCTAAAGCATCCGCCGGAGCTGGTTCTATATATCCGTAATCGTAATCTAAATCCAATGAAACTTCAATAGTCTGAGTTGCTATAAGTATTTTTGGCGGCTTTTTGCTTTGTATTGCAGTTTCCATGTTAAATCTGTCTTTGGCATTAAACAGCGAATGAAATAATTTCATTTCATTTATATCGAAATATTCTTTAAACTTCTCATAAATTTTCTGACTTGTATTCACATGATTGCATATAATTAATGCAGTTTTTCCGGAACTGCCTATTTCTTTTATTATATCATCAATATTTGACAATAAACTGCCTTCTCTTATTTCAATATTATGCCTGATTTTATCTAATACATCTTTATCGCCATGAATTTGACTATCGGGCGAAATAATATTTGTAATCCCGATTTCTTTTTTTAATATTTCTTCTAAAAACAACGGTAATGTAGCCGAGGCGAACAAAACCTTTACCCCCATACCCTTTAGCCATTTTACGGTTGCTATAGTTAATCCAACAAATAAAGGTTCAAACGCATGAATTTCATCAAAGACAAAGCAGGCGTTAGGAAACTCGGCAAGTCCGAGTTCCCATCCTTTGCCTTGCAATGCAACTCTTAATATTTGATGAGGGGTGGTAACCCGTATAGGATGATAAATTTCTCTTGCTAATTCAGATAATGATTTTGCCATTTGAGCGGCATCATGTACTGAATTATCACTTTCAAAAATATTAAAAAGATATTCTGCATTCTTATGATGTAAAATACCGACATTTTTTTCACAATAAATTTCCTGTAATCTTTTGTGCATAGCGTTTATGCTTGCAGTATGAGGAAGAACATAAAATAAACGACCATTCTCAGCTTGATTGTTTGCTGCCCATAAGAGTATTGCAACAGTCTTGCCTGACCCCGTAGGAGCTTTTAAAATAGCGTCGCCTGCTATTCCGGCACACCGCTCCTGAAATGGTCGTATATTTTTACCTTTTAGTTCATGTCTGTGAATAGCTATAACATAATCTTTATGAACAGGAACTTCCGGCAAATCAAACTGATGCGCAGATGCCATGTGGTCAGCGGTCATAAGAAGTCCGCGTAGAAAACTGGCATAACGACGGTCAAATTCAGAAACTTTTTTTTGAAAGTCTCTGCTGAGGATTTTTTCAGAAAGCCCTATGCCGTCAATTTGGATTTTTTCAGAAAGATTAATGGTTCTTAAGTTGTAAAATTTAATTAAGTAATTTAGCAACTCTTTTGCGGATCCCCCTCCCTCTAACCACTCTTGCGTCATTGAATACCAAGAAGAATTCCCATCGTCAAATGGTAATTCATTACGAGGCAGGCATTTTTCACTTTTTGGGGTAATAAACGGCTCAGCAGGTATGTTTCTATGATGTGTAATAATTGCAAATAAAGCTTCTTTGGATAATTCAGGCATAATAGCGAAAGCAACGGCGGCGGAAAGAATCTCGTGGCGGTGTCCCCATCTTTGTTTCGTTCTCAAAGAATCTTGAAAGCCTAAGGCAGATTTGCCGATATCATGCATGGCGCCTATACGTATTAATATTGAAGAACATTGCTCTCTTTCAACGGCCGATAACGGCAAGTTCCTACTGAGATGATTAATAATCTTAATGACGTTATCGGAATGCTCCGATAAGGTTTCGCCTGTATCTTTTGCCCACAATTCATTCATAAGGCTTTAAGCGAATGAAGATAAATCGTCTCATCTTTGCCCTCTAATTTAAAAAGATCATTACGTTTGATTTTTGCCTGAGTATCATATTTTATAGCTTGATACTTACCCAGTTTCCCAGTTTCTCTTGCATATCCATAGTTCGAATTATCAAAATAATCAGGCAACAATAAAATTAAACCGGCTGCCATAGGTTCCGGAAATGGTATTAATGTTCCTCTTATTATTCCTTCCGGTACGGAACTTGCTTCGATTTCATCAACATTTAATATCCACGCCAAATCCTGCGATCTACCTAAACAAAGAGAATTTGCCGGATATTCAAATGCATTTTTAAATGAAAGGTTATCCAGATAAAGCTCTAGTTCAGGTTTAATGTGAAATTGCCTTTTAGCAATACCAGTTTTCTTATTAGGTTTTAGTTTCCATTTGTCGTCAACATATAGTCTTTGAGTTGTTTCGAGGTCAATCGCAGTTCCTGCACTTTTAAAAATAAAACCTATTTTTGTTTCTATAGGCATTATTTCCCGTCCGACTGTAGCGCCAATAAGCCCTAAAATGGTGGCGTACGGGGGCAATGGAGATGTTAAACCAGTGCCTGAATATAATAGGGGGAGACGGAATGTGGCCGTCCATGCCCTAATACTGACATGCAATAGCTTCATGACAATGTCTCCAACATCTGGTTAATTGCATCTATGGGACTTGTCACTATTACTACGATATCCCCTATTTCTCTATTATGCAATGACTTAACTTCTTGTTTATTATCCTCAGATAAATAACCATCTCTGATCCCAATAAAAACATTTCCTACTATTCTATCTTTATAATCTTCGATAACTTCTTTAAAGGTATTTAATTTCAAAATCGGTCCCTCTTTGCTATCATTAAATAGGTCGTTAAATATCAGGTTGCCGCAATTTAAACCGGCAAGAACAATTGTTTTAGGTGTTACATCCGTAGCGAACTGCGCCTGTTTTGCACCGCCCCTCATAACGGCAAGGGCTTTGAGAATTGCAGCAGCCCTCTCTTTTCTCGGATTGTCAGCCATTTCATAATGTTTGCCAGCCGATGTTTCTTTTGTTATAATAGTCCCATCCTTTGTATATCTCTCTACATACTTTTCATCAAGTTCAATTCTGTCGCCTTCATTTCTAAAGCAACCGAGTCTTGAGTAATTCAGTCCAAAAATCCCTTGTAGTTGCGTATTATAAAATTCAGTGTTATAGGGTTGCGGAGTGCCCTCTTGTAAATGAACGTAAGCCTTATCAAGCCCTTGCCAGCCGTTTTTCCTGAGCGATGTCAGTATTGATGCTACAAATGGCGCAGGGCGCATAACAGACTTTATTTTTTTATTATTCTTTTTATCTTTTTCTAGATTAGCTTCTGTTTCGGTATCTTGTCCATTTGTTTCATCCTCTTCTTTAGCGGACTTACCCTGTCCTTCTTGTGCCCGCATATAGCCAAAGATATCGTCCTCCGCAAACTTCACGGGATCCATCTCTGTTCCAATCTTATTAGTCGTCCCTTTTTCACTTGTCCCTATTTGCTTTAATTCCGTATGCGGTAAATCTGGATTTTCTTCTTGAAAGGTATTTCTTAGCCATCTCTTCCATGCCTGCGAAGAAACATATGGTACTTTATCTTTAAAATCAACGAACATCTTTGGCGCCGTTGTATTGCCGTATTCACCTTTAACAAGCCCTCCGCCATTTAAAAATGCTCCTTCTGCTTGAATCAAAAAAGTTCCTGCAATGTGAGTTAATTCATTCCTTTTTGCGCTCATTTTACTGTTCCTCCCTCTGTTATTTTATTTTCCGCCGCCGGCTAATCTATAAAGATTGGCCATCTCAAGACGAAATTGGAATCTAACCTCGTTAGTCATATTATTTCCATTATCATCTCTGCACAGGTCATCCCATTTTTCGTTCGTATAACCCTCTTTAATTTTAGCAAGATTTATAAACCATCGCTGTAAATCAGATGTCGTTATTTCTCCTTTTTTAAATGCGTCAAGAATTTTCTTTTCTATATATTTCATTCCTTTTTCCTTTTGATAATAATCAAAAGTATCTTTTGCAAAAGCCTTGATAAGCGGGTGAGTGAACAAGTTATCGCCTCCTTCTGGTTTTTTATCGTTTATATTTTCATGATTAAGATAAAACCATATCCATTTAAAACCGTCATTTTTAATCCGGATTTGTTTAGTTTCCGTTTCTCTTGGAAAAAGCAATGAATAGTCTTCCAGCGAAAATAAGCCTTCTTCGGCGAGTTCAGCAAATATTCCTTTTATTTTAGCGAGTAATTCCTTATCTTTATAAGCAGCTTCTTTAATTAGTTTAGATAGAAGTTTGTTATCATTTTTATTTCCCGTCGATAATTTTGTTTTAATTTGATATGCAAGCCATTCCGCAATTTTTAACTTAGATGATGAATTACCTAATACTTTTGTATGGTATAGTTCAAATAATTCCTTTGAAGCGGGCTTAGTTTCTTTTTGAGGATAGAACCCTGCATACTCGGATTTTCTTTTGATGCATTCGAGAAGTTGGAAATCAATTTTTTTGGATTCTTTCATAACTAATTTTTCAATTTCTTCACGACGAAGCATGGCAGCATTCCATAAGAATGTTAAAGCATCATTAGGAATTTCAATTAGGTCGGAATCCGGTTCCTGACCGGAGTTACTAAACAGCCAAATATTCAAAGAAGTAAACTGAGGAAGTTCGTATATTCTTTTATTGCTCTGAAGTTCATACATTGTGTCTATTAACTCAATAAGCGCTATTTTTGTTCCTTTTCCTTGACCTATAGCAGGTAATTTATCGCCTGATTTTAACAATTGCAAATTGTTAATGGTTTCTTTATATATTTTCTTAACGAATAATTGCGTCAATTCCATGTAGGTATATTGAAAACAGGCAATTTTGCCCCCTACTATAATCGATCCTAAAGGCAAAAACTGTATAGATAAAAGACATTGTGAACAAATTCTCGCCGTTCTGCTTGCCGCAGGTAGTGTTTGCGCATCACTGCCAATACTGCCGGCTAGTGGGAACCAATCTCTTCCTATACGTTTTTTATATTTAGATAAAACCTCTGTTGCAGGTCGTTCCCCACATGATTCACACAAAAACTTACCACTTTTGCCTTTTAAAGCAGACTCCTCTTTTAAATCTTTTAAAGCAGACTCCTTAAGTTCTATTAACAACTTACAATATTGCTTGAGACCTTCATCATCCCTTGGATCTAATTTGCCCCCGTTCTTCTTTCTCAAGCTTGAATTCAATGAAGGGTTTGTTAATGGAGAGTTTATTCCTACAACCATAGCAAAAGCTTTCAATTGTCTGTTGGCTTTCGCAAGCCATATTCCGTCAGAAACAACATTATTAAAATCGTCAGCAGTAAAATCTTCTATTTTTTCTTTGCCGGCTCTGGCTATCATAACCGCCAATCCCGTATCCACCAACGGATTTCCAGTCCAATTTAGTATAGCCATAAATACTTCCTTAATTTATTTATCAGGGAAACAAAAAATCTACTATAAAGTTTAAATAGTTTGCAGAAATTTACTGAATAATTTTAAATCTTTATCTACGCCTTTTAGTAACGAAGGTAATTTTTGCACTAATGGTTTAATTTTTTCGGGATTTATATTATATGTATATATATTCCTGACAAGATGCCTAAAACTTCTATAATCTTGCAGGTCATTCTTTAGTTTGCAGGAAATAACGGGCGGGCGGATATTTGGTATGTTTAAGCACATCTGAGCAAGCAATTCTTCATGCCAATTTGACGCATCGGGAATATTTTCGTCTATCTCTTTGGCAATTAATTTAAAAATCTTTTCTATTCCTGAATAAAAGCTGTGCAAATTTAATGCAACGCTATCAAAATACAAGTCGTCATTTTTATCGATTGCTTTTTCCCATGCCATTTTCACTCTCTTTGCGGCAGTAGAAATTTCATTAAGTTCTTCTAATATTCTTGCAGATAAAACGCTCCCCGTATTCATATTAAGTTAATATAATGCCCTCCGTTAAGATAGCGGTTTTTATCGATTCTTTGCAATCGTTAAAATCTACTAAATCCACATTCCATTTACTGCTATAGCCTGTTGCATAGGCAGCGGCTTTGTAAAATATTTTGTCCGGTATGCCCCATACCGCAATATCTATGTCGGAATTTTTGGTCATTTTATTTTTTGCAAGAGAGCCGAATAACATAACTTTGTCGGCTTGAAATTTATCGATCAGTCCTTTACCGATAGCTTCAGCGATTTTTATTGCATCTTTAATGTCGGATTCGGACAGATAAAAACTTTTCCCTGAAAAAGGTCTGTAATTTTTACAAGATTGGACAGTTTGACTTTGTTTTAAAATTTCATTCATAAATTTATTTTAATTTTTTATATTATTTTATGTAATTAAATTATATCGTTTATATTTATTTTATTATTATATTTTAGCATAAATTAAACCGTCTTTACACAGCCGCACCCTATACTTCCCTTTTCTCCAAACCCCGCCTCATAACCGATTTCGATAAGTTCGGGGTTGCCCGTTATTTCGAACGGCGCCATAAATCCGATAATTTCCGTATTCTTGAAATTTATTTTTTTTGTAATTTTCCCGCTTTTTCTGTTCATGTAATCGTTATCAATCATGATTTTGAATTTGGATATGCCTTTATTTTCATAGAAATTACCGGAATTTTTAATATAATCGTCGGGGTCTTTTCCGTAAACAAGCCTATATTTTTTTATTAGATTTTGTTCAATAGCCTCCGAAAAACCGTCTTCCCATGGACGGATATAATGACATCCAAAATCGGCGGCACCCCCCAAAATGTCGCCTTCATTATTGATATTTTTATTTAATTCTTCTGCAAAACTATTAACGCCGGTTTTCCAAGCACCGGTTTTATCATATATTCTGCTTACCGTTATCGGCGACAGGCAGGTAAAACGCATAGTTTCTTTGAAATCAGGCTTCGGAGCGGTTTCTACGCGGTCTATTAAAAATCTTGCCCCCATACCTTCTCCTCTGTTTTCGTTCCCGATATTTATCAATTGCCCCTGCGTAAACGCCCCCGTAATTAAATGTTGTAAAAACACATCCACTGGCGAGGATATTTCCCATATAATCTCCGCATTTTCAAAAATAATTTTATCGCCTTTAACGGAATATTTTTTACCGTTCAGCATCGAATAGGTAAAAAGCTTAAAACCTTTTTTGCTTTCCCCCATTCTGTACCCTTTGTTATGGAGAAAAGAAGAGTAGTCCCTCGAAGATGAAAAAATGAATCTATAAATAAGGCTGGTAAGGTAGTAGTTATAATCTATTGGAAGAATGGCTTTCTTATCCGCGGGTTTTAAAGTCAGCCTGATTCTCATATCAGAATATTCCTCTTTTAATATAACGTAATATAATATAACATATTCCGTATTTTTGGGGTACGGTATTTATTATTACCCTTCTTTTATCTTGTTAATTATACCGCTCGTGGATTTTCCTTTGACGAAATCTATTAAAACCACTTTTCCGCCCGAAGGTTCGACAATATCTTTGCCGACGACATCCTTTCCGTCATAATCGCCCCCTTTTACCAAGAAATCCGGGGTTATCTCCTTTATTAGGTTATACGGGGTGTCTTCGTCAAAAATTACTACATAATCAACCGGTTTTATATTAGCTAAAATATACGCCCTGTCTTTTTCGCCTATTATCGGTCTGCCCGGACCTTTAAGCCGCTTAACCGATTCATCGCTATTTATGCCGACAATCAGCACATCGCCGAGACTTTTTGCCTCGTTTAAATAGGTCACATGACCCGCATGTATAATATCGAAGCATCCGTTGGTAAAAACAATCTTTTTAAAATCTTTTTTAAGTCTCGATATTTCCTTTTTTATCTTTTTTATATTGTTAAATTCGATTATTTTTCCCGTAGTATAGGCGGCCATATTCTTGATTTTAGATGATTTTAGGGGTTAAATTAAAAACCCCCAATATATTCGGCATATATTGGGGGAAAATGGAGAAAAGAATTACATGTATTATTTTACACAAATATATATTTTTTTGTCAATATAAAAATTTAGTTTTGAAAAATTTAGATAAAATAAAATAGTCGATTTAAAAAATAACCTTTGAATATATTTTAAATAAGTGTTAATCTATATAGAAATATATTATTGGTTTTATTGGTTTACATTAGTCATAGAAGCATTTAATTTTACTAAATTATTCAGCAAGGAGAGATGTCCGAGAGGCCGAAGGAGCATGATTGGAAATCATGTATAGATGTAAGTCTATCGAGGGTTCGACTCCCTCTCTCTCCGCCAGTTAACGCCAGTTAAAAGAAGATAGGAAGATAGTTTGTAAATAAAAAGACGACGGGAGGTGAATAAAATGTTTGGATTCAGTCCAATTGCCATAGTAATTATACTTGTAATCGTATTTTTAATCTTTGGGGCAGGCAAGTTGCCCGATATAGGAAGCGGCGTCGGTAAAGCTTTAAAAAATTTCAAAAATAGTCTTTCCGGAAAGGATGAAATAGATGTTACGCCGGAAGAAGAACCTGCGCAAAAAAAAAGGCAGATAACCGGATCAAAAACTGCGGCAGCTTCGAAAGGGAAAAAGCACGCTAAGTCAAAAACGGCCAAAAGAGCTTAAGCGGCTCGTTTATTTTTTTATCCTGTAAAAATGGCTGATTCTTATAGAGTAATTTTTTGAATTTGAAGCTATATCAAAAAATACAACCATAAATTTAATAGGGTGATCCGGCAGGATTTCCACATTTGACAAATTATCCCCTAATTTATTATTAAGTTTCATATCAATCGCAACATTCGTCATATTTTTAAGTCTTTTTATATCGATAAAATTTCCCGCATACACATGTTTCGTCACAAGAGTAATATTTTTGGCGCTGTAAAGTCTGCAGGCAAGCTTTACATAGCTTATCGGGAAACTATTTTTATTAAGCAAATAACCTGTAACCACAAGGTTATTCTCAGGAAGCACTTTTGATCTAAAAACTTTCGTTTCTAAACCGAAAAGTTTTACATTCAGATTGTCGCCCGGAAAGAATGTTTTAAAAATATAATATGCAGAGATTACGGCGGCTATCCCCAATATTATATAAAATATCTTTTTAAAACTATTTCTTTTGTAGAATGACCTGCTTGTATTCGTTCCATCCCTTTTAGGCTTATCGTCTTTCACTTTATTTTTTTTATAAAATGAAAGATCTAAATCCTCTTTAAAATCCTCTTTATCGCCGCCCTCATTCTTATTTGATTTTCCAATTGTAAAATCTTTTTCGTTATCGTTATAATTACCATTATAAATGTCGTCGTCGCCTAATTTCCAATTATCCATATTAGATATTTACCGCTTCGCCTATTATACTTTATTTATACTTCTATACTTTTCGAATCATTAAACATCAGCGTTTATCTTTTTATAAAATTATACCACATAAATCTTTGCCTGAAAACATAAAACTAAAGATATTAAAGGAATATTAGGGAACTGTTGTCAACTTTTAATTTGTCATAATAAACCACTCCCCAAAGTCAAGACTAAAATTTTATTTGAAATCAATAATAATCTTATTTAAAATTATTAATGATATTCAATCTTTATTCAATAAAATATTAGTTATTTTTTTTATTTATTTATATAATATCGTTATTGAGTGACTCTTACGGAAAGAGATGGAAGGGTCCGAAGATAATTATTCGGTAGAAGAAGGCGTGCTAAAATTTATTGAGTGGATTAGAAGTAAAAAATTAGAAATAAGGGCTTATCCTTCCCAAAATATCCATGCAAAACTTTACATAATGACATTTGAAGAAGGCGACAGGGATAAAGGCAGGGTTATTACCGGCTCCAGCAATTTTACCGAGGCAGGCGGCACATAACGCAAAAAATATATTGACAATATTAGTATTTTATTATAACTTATTTATAAAGGTTAATTATAACAAAAAAAGTGTCTTAATTTACTCCAACAATACGGGGGTTAGACTACTTCGCAATAAGAACAAAAACATAATATTTAAAGAGAAAATAATATGATGCCTTACTTTTTTGGGGGAAGCGCAATGTGGATCGCAATGTGGATATTTCCGATTATCGCGATAATAGTAATATTGTTCATTATCTTTATGATTTTTACACGCAGCGACTTTATGGGAGGATGCGGCAGAAACGAACACGACCGGCATTACCATGACGACGACAAGTATTATACAAAAGACAACCATTCGGGATCTGCAATGGACATATTAAACAAAAGATATGCCAAAGGCGAAATAACGAAAGAAGAATTCGAGCGGATGAAAAAAGATATAACGGGTTGACTCTATAGACAAAATAGAGTAGTTCGCATATAGTGACAATTTCGGATAGTTTGCCGGATTATAAAGATCCGTTAAACTTTGATATATTGTCTGTAACCTAATTAAAAATTAAAATAATTTAACGCTTTAAGCTATACGAAGGATTCTTTATGCGTGGAAGATATTTTTACAAGCACAAGAAAACTGAAATCGTTTTAATATTAATATTATTAATACTGTTATTAGCTACCTCAGTTATTTATCTGATTGCAGGTATGATGACGAGCGCAAGATTTAGCTATACAGGTATGATGGGAAACGGCATGATGGGCGCTGGATTTAGCGGCAGAGGCAGTTCGTATCAAGGCTCAGGTCCAAAAGGATATAAATTATTTAGAGCCGATGAATGTATCATGTGTCATATAATTAACGGCCACGGCGGGGTTATGGGACCGAACCTTTCCCATATAGGTTCAAAAAGAAGTTTTTCGTGGATTGCTGCACAGATAGTCGATCCGTCGGCGCATTTTAAACGCAATTCCATTGTTAAAATTAACGGTAAAACTTATATAGCAATAATGCCAAATCACGAACATATGCCCAAATCGCAGGTCATAGCTATTTCTAAATACCTCGAATCGCTTAAATAAGTAAAATATAACAAAATCCCCTGCCTTTAGGGATGGGGAGTATGTCAATTGCGTTTAAAAAGTTATCACCTGATATCCGTCCGCCACGAGATCCGGGATAACGGTGGATGAACTCATTAGCGTTATTTTTTTATCGCTTAATTTTGTCGCAATGTTAAATTTTTTAGCAAATCCGATACATCCTTGAATAATAATACCGTTTTTTAAAACCTCTTCATAGGCTTCCAATACCTCGGGATTATCGGTTTTTGCGATATAATCTTCCGATGAACCGTAAAAAAACACCCTGACATCTTCAAAGGTTCCATTCTTTTTTGTTTTCCATGCAAGATTAAGTCCGGAAACAACTTTAATCGGATCGTTTTCTCCTGTTGTTATAACGATTAAAACTTTTGCTTTCATAACGCCTTATCCTCATCCTCCTACCGTTTGCCTTATAATACCTATAATATATTAATTATATAAAATAAAACTATCGGAATAATTATGCCGTATTATACGATTATATACTTTATATAGTTTAATATCAACGGCATAATAAACGATTTATTAAAAGTTATTTATAGATAGACATTTTAAAAGTTATTAACAGGGAATATTAGGGGACTTGAATAATAAGTAAAGATGTATTATAATTCAAGCTATATGCAGGAAGTTAAGGAAGCGGAAGGAGGGCTGGTGCCCCTCTTTGACTTCAAATCAACAGGCGCAAAGGCAATTTGCGCGGTGGGTTCGATTCCCATACGCTTCCGCCATATAAATTAAATTTATCTCAATTTCTCATAAGTACCGGGCAACATTTATTATCTAAAATTTATAAATTTTATAAATAATATAGGAGGGCAAAATGTCTTTAATATCCGCAAAAGAAATACTTGACGATGCCAATAAAAACCTGTATGCCGTCGGCGCTTTTAATGTGAATAATATGGAATTTTTACAGGCGGTATTTTTGGCGGCCGAGTCGGAAAAATCTCCCATAATTATTGCCGCAAGCGAAGGCGCGATAAAATATGCAGGCCCGGATATGCTTTTTTCGATGACTAAAACATTATCGGATACTTACCCAAACATTCCGGTCGCCCTTCATCTTGACCACGGCTCAAATTTAAATGCCGTTATGGTTGCTATAAAGGCGGGGTTTACCTCCGTTATGATTGACGCGTCCCATTTTCCGTTTGAAGAAAACCTTAAAATTACGAAACAGGTCGTAAGCATCTGCCATCCGCTCGGAATATCCGTCGAGGCGGAACTTGGAAGGCTTAAGGGTGTCGAAGACAATGTGTCCGTCGCCGAAAGAGATGCCGTTTTGGTAAATCCGAAAGAAGCAAACGATTTTGTTGCATCCTCCAACATCGACTTTTTAGCGCCTGCTATAGGCACTTCTCACGGCGCTTTCAAATTTAAAGGAGAAGCCAAATTAGACTTTGAGCGGCTAAGGAAGGTAAAAGAGCTGACGGGTATTCCTCTTGTCCTGCACGGCGCCTCATCCGTTCCCGAAGCGGCATCAAAAAAATTCGAGGAGTTCGGCGGTGATTTAAAGGGCGCAAAGGGCGTCCCTTTCGATGTCTTGAAGGATGCTATAAAATTTGGAATAAATAAGGTAAATACCGATACCGACCTCCGCATTTCGTTCCTTGCAAAGGTCAGGGAAAGCATTGCAAACGATAAATCTCAAATCGATCCG
>JAJZYP010000153.1 GCA_021798015.1 bacterium | reverse complement strand
TAGGGGTCTTTCGAAAAAACATCGCCGAGCCTTTCCGAAAATGTTTGAAAAAGCACAGAACCTTTTAACTTGATTTTATAAACTTCGGGATATGTCGTGCCGTATTCCCCGTAAACATGTTCCATGGTTATCTTTTCGCCGGGCAGAATCGTCTCGCCCCAGCGCCAGCCGGGGGTGAACACTAACGGGGTGTCGTATTTTTCCATAAATGCCTGCTCTACAACGTTGTCCACCGTGCTGGTAAAGGTCGCCCTTCTGTACAACAGGTCTTCGGATGTTCCGAGTTCTTCGTTCAGCGTGCGGGCGTGCGGCGCGTATTCTTCGTCTATTATCCTGCTTATTTCGGGGTCAGGCTTAATCCAGTTCGTAACTATCGGGATTAATTTATGGTCGTAATCTACTATTTTTTTATTCCTGACATTTAAATCAATCCTTCCGACAAACTTTCCGTGCGTTCCCGCCTGAACGATTATGGTGTTATTGATGATTTCGGGAACGGGAAGTATGTCATGGGTATGTCCGCCGACTATAATGTCTATTCCGTTAATGAGGGCGGCGAACTTCCTGTCCACTTCGAGGCCGTTATGGGACAGGACCACTACAAGATCGACCTTTTCTTTGCCCCTTAATTCATCGACCATCTTCTGAGCGTGCGAGGTGTTTATTCCGAAATCCCAGTTTTCAACTAAATGCGCCGGCTGCGCTAACGGAACATAAGGAAACGCCTGTCCGATGATTCCCACCCTTAAACCGTTGACTTCTTTAATAATGTAGGGCTTAAAGATAAGGCCGCCCCATGTAGCGTTGGTAACATTCTGGGCTATGAAGGGAAACTTAAGGTGTTTGATATTGGAAAGAAGCTGTTTTTTGCCGTAGGTAAACTCCCAGTGTCCGGTCATGGCATCGTAACCCATGGCATTTTGCGTATTTACCACCGCCATGCCTTTGGTTAAAAGGGCTATACCGGTTCCCTGCCACGCATCTCCGGTGTCGAGCATTATCGTCTTGCCGTATCTTTCTTCCTTTATTTTATTAAAGACGGAAGCCATATGGGCGTAACCTCCCATAGGACCGTAGTGCTTTGCATGCTTTACGAAATCAACATAGGAACAGAAATAGCCCATTGCGGATTTAGGATTTATATTGTAGTAAAGGTTGAAAGAATCGCCGACAAGGTGGCCCGGCCTGCCGTTCATTGCGCGGGGGCCGATATTGACGGAAGGCTCGCGGTATAATACGGGCTTAAGATGGGCGTGCGTATCGGAGTTCCACATTATCGTAAGGTTGCCTACCGGCTTAAACTTTAAAAGGTTTATGGGGTTAACCGCCGCAGCGCCCGCAAGAATAGCCGTGCTTTTTATAAAGTCCCTTCTGGTAATCTTTCGTAAATCCATTTATTATCAGCCTCCTGTTTTTGAAAGTTTTATATAAGTTTATATAGGAATGTAAAGACCTTTAAAATCCGGTCTTTACGGAATCCATAATTTGAATAATCTGTTTCGTTACGGTTATGATAGTTTTTTTCTGCTCGGCGTTATTCTTAAAAAATTTAGAGAAATAAGAGGGCAGGAAAGAAATCATCACCGTGTATTTTCCTTCTTTATAGATGGCAATCCTGCATGGCATAAACGCGGCATAGTTCATATTGTATTTTAAAAGTTTATAGCCGTCTATCAATTTGCAAAAATCTATCACCTTCAGGTCGGGAATCTTGTATCCTATTCCTTTTATACCCGTGGATATAGGGGCAATCGCAAGAATGCTGTAGTTTGCATTTTCTATTCCCTGTTTCAGATCGAACAGGGTGCTTTTAAAGCTCTTCTTGACCTTGACGATATAAAAGGGGCCCTTGGGGATTTTTGTAGCAAACGAGTTTACGGGAAAAAAAACCGCGATAAAAAGCGATAAACCGAAAATAAACGCCAGACCGGCAACGGCAGGCATTACGACAAGCCTTCTTTTCTTCATCTTTACCTCTTGATATATATGTATATATTATATTTTCACACCACATTGACCATTACGGTCTTTTTATAAACATTATGATGGGTATCGTACATAACGAACTCTAACGGCGCTTTTTTGTCGGCTTTTAAATAAAAGGCAAGAAAAGGATTTGCGGATACGGCTATGCCGTAATCACAGGTGGTTACTAATTTTTTATCGTAATAAATATCGACTTTGTTAATAATCCACATAGGTATTATTTTTCCTGTTTTTGGGTTTTTAACAAGACCGGTATCCATGGGATGCTTTGTTATCGACATAACTTTAAATATCTGACCCTTTTTTACCTTTCTCGGGACTCTTACAAGAATTGTTCCTAATTTCATATCAAACTCCTTATTATATATTGATTCTAATAATAATTTTAATTGTTATGGTTAAGTATTATGATGCTATAAGTTTTTGCTAGCAGCCGCCGACAGTCACTTTCACGAATTCACGATTGCCGTAAAGCGACCCGTTCGAGTATTCGGTTATAACCTGAACATAGGAATCCTGCTGAAGCTTAATTCTCGTCGCAATAAAAGCCCTGCCGTTATCAGGCGTTAAATAAAACGAAGCAACATGGGGAACAGGATTATTAAAATCAAAGACATGGAATGCGCTGATATAATCCCCTTTTTTCATCGGATATTTAGAGTCGATGGCGAGCGGGACAAGACCGCCGTTTTGCGCAAGCAAAGGCAGGTGTATCTTTGGAATCATTAATTTTTTAAATTCGGCGGAATCCTTTTCCAGCCATGTAATCTCTTTCCCCTTAAATTTTTTTAGTTTTGTTTTAATGATATGAATCTTTTTGGCAGGCTTACCTGCTTTAGGCGCCGCAAGAGCTGTAGCGGCATCGGAAACTACGGAAACGGGGACTAATGCCGCAACGGTGATTACGGCAGTTTTCTTAATAAAATCTCTTCTCGAAACATGATCGTTCATTCTAAAAACCTCCATTGTTTTTAATCGTTAAGCTATTTTAAAAATATAACATAAGGTATATAATACTTGCTGTATTTCTCTATATCATTAGGCGGAGCCGGCAAATTTCCTCAATGTTTCCACTTTATATTTGCCGCTGCCTACCCATTTTGCTACAAGCAAAAAGTCTTTTACATTCCAGTACCCCGGCAAAACAAATATCTTTTTATAAGACGGGCTGAAAAAAATATCGTGAGGAACTCCCGTAACATGAAAAAGTGCCGCAATCTGCGAACCGGACATCCTCTTTCCGTTAAAATATTCCGTCGTCTTATTACTGTATATGTCAACCATAACGGGATGAAAATGCTTATTAATATAACCTATAAAATCCTTGTCGG
>JAJZYP010000152.1 GCA_021798015.1 bacterium | reverse complement strand
ATCGCCGCTCCCTTGCCGGAATTTACTTCATGGTAAATTACCTTGTCGACCTGTTTTTCAAGTCCGTTTTTAAGCAGTTCCCTCGTTCCGTCTGAAGAGCAGTCGTCGATAATCACGATTTCTTTATTTTCGTAAGGAGAGTTTTTGACGGCCGTTATAATTTCTTCAATCGTCTTAACTTCGTTGTAGCAAGGTATAATGACCGATAGCTTCATGTATAATGCTTGATTATTTTTTATTATTATTTATTGATTTTATAGATTTCATTTTACTCAGCAATAAGCAATTGATAGCAATTGATAAGCAATTATTTATTATTTATTTTGTATGAAATATTATAAATTAATGCATAAAGAAAATAAAGCGAAAAAGAATAAAATTATTAGATGGTAGATAGGTGCAAACAAAAAAAGGGGTCAGAAAAAAAAGGGGTCAGATTTATTTATTATTCAGTCAGGAGTAGAATACGGAGGCGGGCGTTTATAAAAGCGAAGCTTTTATGCCAGCCGGAGTGAAATAATCTGACCCCTTTAAATTGAAATTTCTTTAAATTGACCCCCATTTAATTTTTTAATTTTATTCTTTAATTTAAAAACTATAATAAAATTATTCTAAATTTGATCATAGTTTATGATATAATTACAAAATGAAAATAGTATGGACAAAACATGCTGAACAACGTTTAGAAGAATGTAAGAAAAAAATAAATATAAGCAAAAATGAAATCGAAAGAATTTTAAAAAATCCTCATTAAATTGTCAAAGGCGATTTAGATGCTTTTGTTGCGCAGTACAAATTTGCAGAGGGATTATTAAGAATACCTTTTAAATATATCGACAAAGATATTAAAATATTGACAATTTATTGGACCAGTAAAATCGATAAATACTGGGAGGAGTAAAATGAAGATTGATTATGACCCCGAAGCAGACGTGCTTAGTTTTATTCTGAGCAATGATCCTCCGTTTGATTCAATTGAAGAACCAGGCGGTATTATAATAAGTTATAGTCGGGATAAAAAGCCGGTTGCTATAGAATTTTTAAATGCATCGCAACATAATATATTAAATAAGGATGGATTAAGTATAAATTTTAAAACAGAAAGTATGGCTGTTGCTTAAAAAAGGTTTAAATCAAATCTCTTCTCTTAAGCGACGTAATTTTTTTCGCCATTAAGCAGGAGAAACTCGTCAAAATTAAGAGGTTGAATTATATATATACTTTTTTTCTGCCTACAAGCGAATCCGAAAACTTCTGCTTTATTTCTAAGCTTGAAGAATAAATAAATCTGACCCTTTTTTTTCATATTAGATTATATTAGATTCAAATGAACATAATTTTTACTAATCATGCAAAATTAGAAATGAAAAGGAGAAATATTAGAGAATCTATTGTTACAAATGTTATTAAAAGAGCGGAACAAATTATAAGTTCAAAAAATAACCGAGTTATATTCCAAGACAAATTTTTCGATAAAGACGAAAAAGCCGAAATGATTTTAAGAGTAATATGCGAACTACACGAGCCGGAAATCATTAAAGTAATAACCGTTTATAAAACTTCTAAAATAAAAAAATACTGGATAGAGGGTTAAAAACATGAAAATTATATACGATGATGAAACCGATACATTAACGCTTATTTTTAATGACGGTAAAATTTCTGAAAGCGATGAAATAAAAGAAGGCATAATATTGGATTATGACGACAAAGGAAAAGTAGTTTCCATGGAATTATTGGATGCGTCGGCGCAACTTAAAGACCCTAAATCTATTTCATATGAATTAAAAGAAATGAAACAAGCCGTTTAAAAATAAAGGATAAAAGGGGTCAGATTTATTTATTTCTTTACTCCCGACTGAATAATAAATAAATCTGACCTCTTTATCTTCAGTTGCTGACCCCTTTATTTTTATAAGTATTGCGGCAAAAAATATTTTCATTCCTTTTTAATTTTTTTCATTCCGTTGTATATTTCGTTTATACGTTATATGCGCTATGGCTAAATAGTACTCCTTTATGGTATCGTTATATATTTTTTCCGAACTAAAGAGATGCACGGCTCTTTCGCGTCCTCTTTCGGCTTCAAGTTTCATTAGTTCGGGGTCGTTTGCATATTTTTTAATAGCTTCTTTAAGCGCGCCTGGGTTTTTAGGCTCTATTATGATATTGGTATCGTCGAATATTTCAGGCGTGCCGCCGTTACGGGCAACAACGCATGGCTTTTTCATAAGCATATACTCCAGATTGTTTATCCCAAAGGTTTCTTTAGCCGTATATGAAATAGCGATATCGAACATATTTATAAACGGTCTTACGTCGCTTTGATATCCCCAGAATTTTACGCTGTTTTGAAGTTTTTTGTCCGCAACCTGTTTTAACAGGTTTTTTTCGTTCTTTCCGCTTCCGACGATATGGAGCATTATGGGCTTTCCGGCTAAGAGAGGAATTCCGACGCCCTGCCCCTGTTCGCTTCCTATGCCGTCCCTTCTGCTTTCAGTTTCTTTCTTTAATAATTCAATGGCATCGATAATATACTGTTGCTCTTTTTCTACGGTAAGCCTGCCGGTCACACCTATATTGAAAAAATCTTTATATCCTTGAATTTTTTTATCATAATCCGAAAAATTGTTTGGAATGGCATCGTGAGCCTTTCCGGATTTAGAAATTATCTCGTTTAAATCGGGGCGGCTGAATTTAAAGCCGAATAATCCGTTAACAATATTTTCTATGAACCCGGGTTTATAATTTAAAAAAAGTTTGGATCGAAAATAATCTTCAAAAAAATAATTTTTTAAATCGTCCGATACGAAAAGCAGCCTGTCGGCAAGGGCGTAATAAGGATAGTCGCAGTAAGTGTTTATTCGGGATATTACCGGTATGCCCAGGCGTTTTCCGGCGATTACTCCGAGATAGCAGCCAGTCGCAAGGTGCGTGTGTATAAGGTCTATTTTATGCCGCCTGCAAACATCTATTATTTTTTTAATTGCAAAGACGTTCTTTCTTTCGGGGTCGATAGCCGAAAAATAAGGAACTTTTACCGAGTTTAAGACATTCTTTAACTTGCCGTTAAAAGAGTGTATAAAGAAATAGGCGTTATTTCCGTGTTCTATCTGCGTTTTGGCAAGATAGGCGGCGGAATTTTCCGCTCCTCCCCAGCCTCTCGATGATATTATGTGAAGAATATTCATAATTTTTAAGATTATATATTTTTTTAATAATTATCGCAACCAAAGGGATGGTCGGCGTTAAAGGATCTGTCTCTAAACATTTTACGCAGGTGTAATTTTTAACTTATGTAAAATGAGAAAAAAAATTTTTGGT
>JAJZYP010000032.1 GCA_021798015.1 bacterium | reverse complement strand
AAGCACGCCTTTTAATAAATTTTCATATATAAGTTTTAACTCGCGCGCCCCCTTTTCGATTTTTAAATAAATTATTCCGGAATTTCTTCCTAAAGAAAAGAGCAAGTTGTTGCTAAGAGATATATCGAAGTTTTTAATTTCTATTTCCGATAAAAGCTTTTTTATAACCGCTTCTTGATTTAATTCGATGTTGCCGAGGAACAATATCGTTATGTGCAAGTTTTTTTGCGGGACAGGCCTGAAATATTTAGTGTCTGCAAGGCGGGCGGATTTAACGCATTTAGTTATCGCTTCTTTAATCTTGGAAGGCAAATCTACGGCAATAAAGAGTCTTTTTGTTTTTGCTTCCGATTTTTCCATATTTTGCTTGATATTGGGGATTATACCCCTTAAGTTATTCTATGTTTTATGTATTTTTTATTCCGGTAATTTTATTTATATTTTACTATAATTTTGTTATAATAATAAAAATTATAAACGGAATAGAAATATTTGTTTTATTTGCAATTTACCGTATAAAAACATGATTTGTCTGTAAAATATACTAAGGATATATAAATTGCTTACCGATAATTTATTGACAATCAAGGAAGCAAGCCTATGGGCAAGCCGATATTTAGATAAACCGGTTTCGGTGTCCAATATTTCGTATCTTTTACAATACGGCAAAGTTTCAAAGATAAAAAAAGATAATGAACTTTTAATAAATATTGATGAACTTGCCAAATATTATAAAATAATCAATCAGCATAAAGAATATAATTGGAAAAATAAGTTAGGCCACGATTTGAATTGGGCATTATCCTTCTCGCAATTCAAAGAAGCTGAAACGACAAAGCACGTTCACAGACTCCATCCGTATAAGGGAAAATTCATCCCACAGCTTGTAGAGTATTTTTTAGATTCACATACCGACGATTTTAAAAAAGAACGGTTTTTTAAAGAAGGCGACATAATTTTGGACCCATTTTGCGGGTCAGGAACTGCGCTTGTAGAATCAAATGAACTTGGCTTACATGCCGTAGGAGTGGATATTTCCGTTTTTAATGCTCTCATTTCTAATGCAAAAATTTATAGCTATGATGTTGCCGACATCAGAAGAGAAATCAATAGAATCTCTGATGCTCTTAGGAAATTTTTAGAAGATAAAAAAAATATCGAGTTTGAAAATAAACTATTAGGGGAACTTAAAATATTTAATGATAAATATTTTCCTTCCCCAGACTTTAGGAGAATGGCGACGCAAAAAGAGATAGATGAAAAAAAATATGGATTACAAAAAGAGGCCGAGTTTCTGCCTGTTTATGAAAAACTCGTGAAATGTTACGGGATTGACCTAAAAATAGGTCAGAACAGCTTTTTTGATAAATGGTTTCTAAAAGTAATAAGGGATGAAATATATTTTGTTTTCGAACTGATAAAACCGGTTCAAAATAAATATACTAAAATAATTTTAAGTATTATACTTAGCCGTACCATTCGTTCGTGCAGGGCAACGACCCATTCCGACCTTGCAACGCTCATTAATCCCGTTACCTCAACATACTATTGCAAGAAACATGGTAAGATTTGCAAACCCCTGTTTTCTATATTTGGGTGGTGGGATAGATATACAAAAGATACATTAAAAAGGATTTCGGAATTTAACGAACTTCGAACCGATACATATCAAAAATGCCTTACCGGCGACAGCAGGGTTATCGATATTTTTTCGGAACTTAGGTTGAGATACGATAAATTTGGACGATTGGCGGAAAAGCAAAAAATTGCAGGTATTTTTTCGTCCCCCCCTTATGTCGGCCTTATAGACTACCATGAACAGCACGCCTATTCGTATGACCTTTTTGGATTTAAAAGAAACGATAACCTTGAGATAGGTCCGTTAACTAAAGGGCAAGGCAGGGAAGCAAGGGAAAGTTATGTGTATGGGATTACCGCCGTATTAAATAATTGCAGAAGATTTTTGATTGAGGATTATAACATTTTCCTCGTAGCAAACGACAAATACAATCTCTATCCTGAAATAGCCGAAAAATCGGAAATGGCAATAGTCAACAGATTTAAAAGACCTGTTCTTAATAGAACGGAAAAAGACAAGGCTCCATATTCCGAAATTATATTTCATTTAAAAAGAAAATAAAGAATAAACAAATTTTTCAAAAAATACTAAAGCTGATTTCCAATCAAAAGGCAATGTTTGAAAAAAGGATACAACAAAAAATAGCGGTTGAAGTCATAAAGACCTTAATTACTCGTTTTGACAGTTTCCCTGAAGATTCATCCGACAACCGCAATGCCCCGTTTCATAAATCCTTTCTTAACGCCTTCTCGGATAAATTATTAGACAAAGTCAAAGACGTTCCATTTCTAATTTCTCTTTCCGGCTGGCTGCATGGTTTAAATACAACTCTTGGGCAGCAATTTTTTGAGAAGGTTGCTCATATTTTGTCCGACGGCGAAAAAAAAGAATATACGTCTAAGCGGCTGGGAAATCTGAAAATAACAAATGCCCAAAAAGATTATATAAACGAAATAATGACGGGACTTAGCAATAACGGCAACCCAAGTCTATTGGAAGAAAATAAAAAAATTTTTAAACATTATAATACCGGACTTGTTAACGCACTTGATTTTTCCGCAGATGTTTTCATAGAAGACAATGATAATGTCATAGCCATAGAATTAAAATCTGTTCGGCCTAATTCAGGGGAAATGCGTGGCGAAAAACAAAAAATATTAGAAGGAAAAGCGGCTTTATTTAGAAAATTTTCAGATAAAACAATTAATTTTTATATGGGATTTCCTTTTGACCCAACTTCTAAAGCCGATACCGGATATGATAAAAAAAGATTTCTTAATTCAATTATTAATATGACAAAATTCTTTCATCCCGATGAAACTTTAATTGCAGGAGAACTCTGGGATTTGCTCTCAGGAGAAGAAGAAACGATGGAACAAATTTTAGCTATCATTAATGATATTGCAAAGCCAGAATTTTTAACCAGTTTTTCATATTTGTGTAAAAATGAAAATAGAACGGAACCAGAATATAAAGAAATTTTAAGAAAGTGGCATATTTATTCTGAAATAGAGTTGTTGGATAGAGAATGGCATACCAAAAGAAAAATAAAAGATAATAAAAGATTGATAAGAATTTATAATAAAAGAATTTTTACCATTGAAGGAAATTATAATTATGAGAGGTATCAAGAACTTAAAGATATATTATGATGTGTGTATATTTCCAGCTGTATTAAAGGGCAGTATCGGTTTATAGATAACCACCTCTTTTAACCGTTTCTTTTTTATGAAGGTTTTGTTAAATTTTTGTTACAAAAGAATAAATGTTTCACATGAAACATTTATTAAAAAATTTATCTTTACTTTATAATAATTTTGGTTTATAAATTAAAATAGTCGTTGTTTTTAAATTTTGTTTGCTAAATAATTTATGCAGGCTAAACGCTAATGGCAAAGGTAATCTGTATTTCCAATCAAAAGGGCGGGGTAGGAAAAACCACCACGGCAATCAATATTGCCGCCTGTCTTTCGGCGTACGAGAAGAAAATCCTCTTAATCGATGCCGACCCGCAGGCTAATGCGACAAGCGGGTTAAATATTACGGTTGATAAGTCAAAGCCGACCGTTTATGAATGTCTTACGGGTGAATCTACGGTTGCGGATGCCATATACGGAACACAATTGAAAAATCTTTATATAATTCCATCGACTTCTGACCTTGCGGGCATAGAGGTGGAATTAGTTAGTATGGATGAAAGAGAATATTTTCTTAAAAGAAATATTATCGATAAAATAAGTAGCGATTATGATTATATTTTTATCGATACTCCACCGTCTTTAGGGCTGCTGACGATAAACGCGTTAACCGCTTCCAACAGCGTCTTAATCCCTATGCAGTGCGAGTATTATTCGTTGGAAGGAATATCGAGGCTGATGCAGACAATCAGGCTTGTTAATCAGCGGCTTAACAAAGATTTGCAAATCGAAGGGGTTTTGTTTACCATGTTTGACGGAAGGGCAAACCTCACAAACCAGATAGTCAACGAAGTCAAAAAATATTTTGGGCAAAAGATTTATGAAAACGTTATACCGAGGAATGTTAAACTTCCAGAAAGTTCAAGTTTTGGAAAGCCTATAATCTTATACGATATAAATTCCAAGGGCGCAATTTATTACATTGAATTAGCCAAGGAATTTTTGTCTAAGGTTGCATAAAAACTTAAACATAAAACCGCATTACATTATTTTATGGAAGAAAAGGAAAAATCGCCAAAAAGAGTTGTATTAGGCAGGGGATTAGGCGCGCTTTTAACGGATGCCTACGTTCAGGATGGCATCCATGCGTCCGCGGACGGAATTTCGGTTTTTGAAATCGAAATAGATAAGATAAATACGGGGGTTTACCAGCCAAGGCAGTATTTTGACGAGGATAAGCTGACCGAATTAAAAAACTCTATCAAAGAAAACGGCATCATCCAACCTTTAATAGTTTCTAAATCCCGGGACGGCAGCGGCTATGATTTAATAGCGGGTGAAAGAAGATATAGAGCCGCTAAAGAGTTAAGATTAAATAAGGTTCCCGCTATAATCAAAGACATTTCAGGCGTTTTAGCCCTCGAAATTGCCCTTATCGAAAATATCCAGAGGCAGGATTTAAATGTTATCGAAGAAGCAAACTGCTACGTGAGGTTAATCGAGGAATATAAATTAACCCACGAAGAACTTTCGGTCAAAGTGGGCAAAGATAGGGCCACAATTACAAACATGATAAGGATGCTTTCTTTGCCTGATGAAATTAAAAATGATCTTGTTTACGGAAAAATTACCCCATCCCATGCAAGAAATCTTATCGGCCTTTCAGGCGGCGAGATAAACATGCTTCTAAATAAAATTTCCAATGAAAAACTAAATGTAAGGCAGACGGAGCACGCTGTTAAGGCAATCAAGTTAAAAAAACAGAAGCATAAACCCAAAAAGGATTTTTCGATATTTTCTCAGATTAAAAACTATGAAGGCGCGCTTTTTGAAAGACTTCAGGCTAAAGTTAGGATAGACTATAAAAATAAGGGCAATGAACTAAAAGGAAAGATTGAAATTAACTTTTCCTCCACAGAGGAGCTTGAAAGGTTAATTAAATTAATAAAAAAATAAAGACCCGACTAATTTAAATCTAAGCAGGAATTAATATTTTGCCTTCCGATCGTCAACATACAATTAATTAATATATCCCTATCGTTATTCGAAATATTTATAATTGGTATTTATGTTTTATTTTGATATAATTTAATCATTTTTAAATTTTATAATAAAAATTTATAATTCGATTTAATTATAATAATATAATATTATGACTGAATTAATTATAACGTGGCAGGGGCTTTTATTTGAAGCAGTATCATTTTTAATTTTCACTTACCTTTTAAATTTATTTTTGTTTAGGCCGGTGCGGGCTATCCTAAAAAAGAGGGAGGAAGTTATCGGCTCAAATGAGGATAAGCAAAAGGACATCGAAAAATTAGCGGGTGAATTAAATGAGGAAGTCGAGAATGAAAGAAAAAATTTAAGGTTTGAAATAAACGAAATCAAAGAAAGGTTTCGCAAGGAAGCTCAAACTGAAGCAAATCATATTTTATCGGATATTAAAACTAACGCTGCCGATAATTTTAATAAAGCGATAGAAGAATTTAATAAAGAAAAAATTTCTATAACAGGCTCTTTGAAAGAAACAGCCCAATATTTATCTGTTTTAATTTCTAAAAAAATAATAGAATAGCCTTTGTATTGGCTTACTTAATATAAATAAAAGTACAAATTGTATGGAACTTCTTTGGCGAATATTTGACACGCTTTTACTTATAATCGGGCTTGTTTATATATTTATAAGATATATAAACCCCTATTTTGATAAAAGAAAGAAGGATATTAATCTTTCGATAGAAAAGGCTATGGAGGCGGAAAAGCGGGCTGAGGAACTTTATAAAGAGGCTCAAAATAAGCTTGACGATGTCAAAAAAGAAATAGAAAAAATAAAAAAAGAGGCTATAAAAGAGTCTGAAATAGAAAAAACACATATTATAGAAGAGGCGAAGGCTTCAGCCGAAAAGATTTTGGAAAACTATTTAACCCTCGCAAAATCAGAAATTGACAAACAAAAAAGAGATATTTATCAAGAGACTCTCGATATGTCTTTTAAGATTGCTCGGGATATTATAAACAGGGAACTGACGGAAGAGGCTTTAAATAAAGCAAACGATAATCTCCTTAAACTTACCGGTGAAGCAATTGTTAAATAACAGAATAGCAAAGAGATATGCGGGAGCCCTTTTTGAAATAGCCCTGGAATTGGACAGGATAGAGGGAATTTATAAAGAACTTAACAGTTTTATCGCTTTTTGCAATAATGAGTTCTGTCTCAAAGAATTTTTATCTCAAACCTTCATAAATAAAAAGGAAAGAATGGAAGTAATTAATCTTTTAGGGAAAGAATTATCTTTAAGTGCGGAATTTATTAGTTTTATGGACTTATTAATAGAAAATGAAAGAACAAAATATCTGCTTAAAATTTTGCAGGAATTTGCAAGGCTTAGAAATGATTTTCTGGGGATTTTAATAGTTAATGTTGTTTCGGCCAAAAAGTTAAAAGACGGTGAAATCAATAAAATTAAAAATATGATTGAAAAGGCTATGGGTAAAAGCGTTGTTATAAACGAGAAGGTTTCGTCCGAAATAATCGGCGGATATATTATAAATATTGAAGGCAAACTGTATAATAGCAGCATAAAAACCCACTTAGAAAACCTGCGTAATTATTTAAAACAAGGAGCATTTG
The DNA here is from genome assembly GCA_021798015.1 of bacterium. Classification (GTDB taxonomy): domain Bacteria; phylum SZUA-79; class SZUA-79; order Acidulodesulfobacterales; family Acidulodesulfobacteraceae; genus Acidulodesulfobacterium. The sequence goes on along the minus strand of JAJZYP010000032.1, from coordinate 11,982 downwards.
TTTATGGCGGTTAAGGCATCGGAAAATACAGAAATTATTAAAAAGAGGATAGAAACCTATACAAAAAATATTGATATAAGCGAAGTGGGGATGGTTTTGTCCGTAGGCGACAATGTGGCAAAAATATACGGGCTTAAAAATGTTATGATAGGAGAAATGTTAGAAATTACTCCCGATGTTTACGGTTATGTATTGAACTTAGAAGAAGATAATGTCGGCGTCGCAATCCTTGGAGAGGAATCTTACGTTAAAGAAGGGGATACCGTAAAAAGAACGGGAAAGATTGCCGAAGTTCCGGTTGGGAAAGAGATTATAGGAAGGGTCCTCGATGGGCTAGGAAGGCCTATCGATGGTAAAAGCCCCATTAAAACCAAGGAATACTCCCCGATAGAAAAAAAAGGTGTAGGCATAGTTCAAAGAACAAAGGTTAAAGAGCCTTTATATACGGGAATTAAGGTTATAGATGCATTAATACCTATCGGTAGGGGACAAAGAGAACTCATAATAGGCGACAGACAGACGGGAAAGACAGCCATAGCAATAGATACGATATTAAACCAGCAAGATTCAGGTGTTTATTGTATTTATGTCGCAATAGGGCAAAAACAGTCAAGCGTTTCTTTTATCTATGACCGTCTTATGAAGGAGGGGGCGATGAAATATACCGCAATCATTGCGGCAAATGCAAGCGACCCCACCGCCCTTCAATATTTTGCGCCTTATTCAGGCGTTACGATGGGCGAGTATTTCAGGGATAACGGTATGCATTGCCTTATTATATATGATGATTTATCAAAGCACGCCGTTGCTTATAGAGAGTTGTCGCTGCTTTTAAAAAGACCGCCGGGCAGAGAGGCATATCCGGGAGATGTTTTTTATCTCCATTCGAGACTTTTGGAAAGGTCAGCCAAGCTTAATGATGCTCACGGGGGAGGGTCCCTCACTGCCCTACCTATAGTTGAAACGCAGGCGGGGGATGTTTCGGCATATATACCGACAAATGTTATTTCAATTACGGACGGACAGATATTTCTTGAAACGGATCTTTTTTACGCAGGCGTTAGGCCGGCTGTAAATGCGGGGCTTTCAGTGTCAAGGGTTGGCGGAGATGCTCAGATTAAGGCAATGAAACAGGTTTCAGGGGGTTTAAGACTTTCTTTGGCACAATATAGAGAATTAGCGGCATTTTCGCAGTTTGGGGCAGACCTCGATAAAACAACGCAGGAGATGCTTTCGCGCGGAAGGATGATGTCGGAGCTTCTTAAGCAGAGGCAATATGATCCGATGCCGATTGAAAAGGAGGTTGTGCTGTTGTTTGCGGCTAATAACGGTTATTTGCGGGATTATAAACTTACATCCGTAAAAGAATATGAAAAAGAGCTTCTATTATATATTGAAAATAATAATCCTGAAATATATAAAGATATTCGAGAACAAAAGGCAATTAGCGATGCCGTAAAATTCAATCTTATTGCCTCCTTAGATAAATTTAAAAACATATTTTTGGAAGATTAAGAAAATTAATTAGATTAATTGTATTTATTAATATATATAATTATATATATGCCAAATTTAAAGTCCATAAAAAGAAAAATCGAGAGCATCAAAAATACAAGGCAAATAACAAAGGCCATGAAAATGGTGGCAGGGGCAAAATTTAAAAAAAATCAGACCGCTATGAATGCCTTCAGACCTTATTCTGAAACCTATAACAGTGTCATAAAAAATATTTCAAGAAATACTGTCTTATATAGTCATCCCTTTTTTAAAAAAAATTCAGGTCATTCAGGTAACTCAGGTAACGGCAATGCAGGTGTTATTGTAATTTCCACGGATAGGGGTCTTTGCGGTTCTTTTAATATGAATCTTTTTAAACTTTTTTTTGAAGAACTTAAAGCCAAAGGGTTAGGTGGCAACCAAATAAAGCTATATATACTCGGCAAGAAGGGAGCCGATTTTTTTAAGAGGCATAGCTATTTCATTAAATTTGTTGCCAATTTTTCGGGAGGCAATGTCGAAACGGATTTATCTAAAACATTAGCTGTTAAAATATCCGCCGATTTTATCCATGGCGAAATAAACGAGCTTTATATAATATCTAATAATTATATTTCTACACTTCATCAGAGGGCGGCAATAGAAAAGATTTTACCGTTTGATTCCTTTGAGGAAAGCAAGCGGAGCGGCGGCTATTTAGTGGAGCCCGTATCTTACGAAGACGAGATAATCGATAAAATTTTTAAGGACTATATCCAAACCAAAATTTATTTTAAAATGTTAGAGTCTTTTGCGGGGGAACAGGCTTCGAGAATGAATGCAATGGATAATGCAACAAGAAATGCCGGAAAACTTATAAATAAATTAACTATTATCTATAACAAAGCAAGACAAGCCGCAGTTACACTTGAAATTCTTGACATAATAAACGGTGTAAGCGCGGTAGAGTAATGTTTTTGGGGGTTATAAATGAATGATGGTGTTGTTGCGCAGGTAATAGGTCCTGTTGTTGATGTTAAATTTGAAAACATCAATTTACCGTCAATTTACAACGCTTTATTGCTGACAAATCCAAGGATAAGCGATAAGGAAAATAATTTAGTCCTTGAGGTGGCGCAGCATCTTGGCGAGGATACCGTCAGGTGTATTGCTTTAGATTCCACAGACGGATTATATAGGGGAATAAAAGTAATCGATACAGGCAATAAAATAACTGTTCCTGTCGGAAGGGATGTCCTGGGAAGAATTTTTAATGTTATCGGCGAACCCGTGGATGAATTACCCGCGATAGAGTTTAAAGCAAGACTTCCTATCCACAGGCCTGCCCCCTCTTTTGAGGAGCAATCCACATCAATAGAAATATTAGAGACGGGTATTAAAGTGATAGACCTTTTAGAGCCTTACCTGAGGGGCGGAAAGGCGGGGTTATTCGGCGGTGCCGGCGTCGGCAAAACGGTTCTTGTTATGGAGCTAATTCATAATATCGCAATAGAGCATGGCGGCTATTCGGTTTTCGCGGGTGTCGGGGAAAGAACAAGGGAAGGAACAGACCTCTGGATGGAGATGAAGGAGTCTAAGGTTTTAGACAAAGCGGTTTTGGTATACGGGCAGATGAACGAACCGCCGGGAGCAAGAGCCAGGGTTGCCCTTTCAGCTTTAACTATGGCTGAATATTTTAGGGATGAAGAAAGGCAGGATGTTTTGCTTTTTATCGATAATATTTTTCGGTTTGCGCAGGCAAATTCCGAGGTTAGCGCCCTTTTGGGAAGAATACCGTCCGCCGTTGGTTACCAGCCAACCCTTGCAACCGATATGGGCGAGCTTCAAGAAAGAATAACCAGCACCAAAAAAGGTTCTATTACATCCGTTCAGGCTGTATATGTTCCGGCGGATGACTTAACGGACCCCGCGCCGGCAACAACATTTGCCCATTTAGACGCTACCACGGTACTTTCAAGGCAGATTGTCGATTTAGGAATTTATCCTGCTGTGGATCCGCTTGATTCAACCTCAAGAGCGTTAGATGCCAACATTGTAGGCGAAGAGCATTATGATATTGCGAGGAAGGTTCAAGCTGTCCTTCAGAAGTATAAAGAATTACAGGATATAATTGCTATTTTGGGAATGGATGAACTTTCTGAAGATGATAAGTTAATTGTGGGTCGCGCAAGAAGGATTCAAAGATTTCTTTCACAGCCATTTTTTGTGGCAGAGGTTTTTACCGGTTTTTCGGGAAGATATGTCCCGCTAAATGAAACAATAAGAGGATTTAAAGAGATACTGGAGGGCAAGCACGATGATCTGCCCGAACAGGCTTTTTATATGGTTGGAACAATAGATGAGGCGATAGAAAAGGCAAAATCCTTAAAATAAAAAAAATAAAAAATAAACCAGTAATAATAATTATGTTCTTTACACTAAAAATTGTCAGTCCAAAAGAAGTAATTTTTGACGGGTCGGTGGATTATTGTGAGTTACCTGCTAAATCAGGCATTGAAGGGGTCTTGCCGGAACATATCAACTTTATTTCTAATGTTGGTAAGGGTGTCGTAAAATATAAAATCGGTGAAATCACAAATGAAATTAGCATCAATGAAGGATTTGTGGAAATAAGCGATAATTTTATCAATATTTTGGTAAATGATTAAGGGAGTTAGCCTAAAATAAATTTTCTACCTGCAATTTTTTGGTTGGGCTTGATATTGATATTGTCCTTTAAAAATATTATATTATTATACTTAATGAATAAAAGATTTAAAAGATTTATACAAATATTATGATTGATATAAAGCTTATCAGAGAAAAAAGAGAGTTTGTTAAAAAGGAGATGGAAAAACTTTTTGTTCCGGTTCAAATCGATGAGATTTACGAGCTTGACGAGTCGAAAAGAAGGCTCTTATACGATACCGAGTGTCTCAGGAATACCAGAAAAACATTGTCAAAAGAGATAGCTTCGGAAAGAAACGAAGATGTAATTTCAGCAAAAAAAAATGAAGTTAAAAGAATAAACGAGCTGATTAAATCGCAGGATGATGAATTAAACACCGTTGAAGAAAGGCTTAATTTGCTTATGCTAAGTGTGCCAAATCTTCCGGATAGCGATGTGCCGGTCGGCAAGGATGAAACGGAAAATGTCATTGTTTCTTATTTCAATGCAAAGAAAAAATTTGATTTTAAGCCAAAAACCCATTTTGAAATTGGAGAAAAAAGGGGCTTAATCGATTTTGAAAGGGGGGTAAAGATTTCCGGAACCCGTTTTTATGTGCTGAAAAAGGGGTTTGCTAAGCTCCAGAGGGCGCTTATTAATTTTATGCTCGATACTCATATAACTTATCACGGCTATGAAGAGGTGTACCCCCCATATATGGTTAATGAAGCCTGTTTGATTGGAACAGGACAACTGCCAAAATTTGCCGACAATTTATATAAGGATGACGATTCCGGTTTCTGGTTTATTCCAACGGCAGAAGTTCCTGTTACCAATATGTACAGAAATGATATAATAGATATTAACCTGCTCCCCGTAAAGCATGTGGCATATACGGCATGCTTTCGGAAAGAAAAGATGTCTGCAGGCAAGGATACAAAAGGTATAAAAAGGGGGCATCAGTTTGATAAGGTGGAACTGGTAAAAATTACCACCCCTGAAACAGCCAAAGATGAACTATTTAATCTCATTGGCGATGCTCAGGATATTTTAAACAGACTTGATATTCCTCATAGATTAGTTAAAATGTGCACAGGGGATTTAAGCTTTTCGGCAAGCGAGAAATACGATATAGAGGTTTATGCTCCGGGAATAGATGAATGGCTTGAAGTTAGCTCCTGTTCAAATTTTGGGTCTTTTCAAGCAAGAAGGGCAAATATTAAATTTAAAAGAGATAAAAATTCAAAAGCCGAGTTTGTAAACACACTTAACGGTTCAGGACTTGCTCTTCCAAGGGTTATGATAGCGATAATCGAAAATTATCAGACAAAAGATGGATATATCATGATTCCTAATTCGTTAAAACCGTATTTTGGAATGGAAGAATTTATTTAAAATTATGTCAGGTCATAAAAAGATAATCGGAGCAGTTCTATTTATTTTTTTTTCGATATATTCCTTTCTGTCCCTTTTTTCCTTCTCCATATCTCAGGAGACTTCCAATTCATACTCAATTTCAAGCATCCATAAAATAAACTGGGGCGGTTTTGCCGGCGGAATTCTTTCAAATTTTCTATTAACAATAGCAGGTATCGGCTCTTTCCTATTAATCCTTTTTATCTTATTAGCCGGGATACTCTTAATATTAAATAAACTTACAGGATTAAGGTTAAGATCAAGACTTTATATAGGAATATTTATTTTTTTCATCACCTTTTTAATATTTCTTAGCGGTTTATTCCCTAAAATTTTATATCATGGGTTTGCAATTGCCGGCGGTGGGCTAATAGGCAACGGAATATATTATTATCTTTTTAGATTTTTTGGCGAGGGCGGAAGCATAATTATAATAATTTTATTATTTCTAACCTCTTTTTACCTTGTTTTTAAAAATATAGGACTGGAAAACCTTATCACGCAGGTTTTTGATATTTATAACCTGTTTAAAAAAAATGTGACGCGGATAAAATGGTTAAACATAGGTGTAATAACAAATAGATTTAACTCAATTATTTCTTTAATAAAATTAAAGATTGAAAAGAGAAAAGGGCTGAAAAAAAGAAAAAGAAGTTTCATCCTAAATAAAGAGCTATTTGGCGGTTCAAGAGAGGATTTAATAAAGAATCTGGATGAAAAGGATAATTTTTCGGGTGATAATAATAAGGCAAGGTTAGATTACAAACCCCTTAGAGAAAAGGACGGCTCTTTTGATTTTGTAGGAGACAGAGAAACAAAAATCCCTCCAATATCTTTAATTGACTTTGGAGGAATTAAAGATACCCAAAAGCCCAATAAACTTTCCCTTCTGGGGAATGCAACGCTAATCGAAAAAAAACTTTTGGATTTTGGCGTAAAAGGAACGGTTACGGGGATAAACCCCGGACCCATTATAACAATGTACGAGTTTGAACCTGCAAGCGGTGTTAAGATAGGCAGAATTTTGTCCCTTTCAGAAGACCTTACAATGGCTTTAAAGTCAAAGCCCGTAAGGATAACAGGGGTTATAGAGGGGAAACCTGCGGTCGGCATCGAAGTTCCAAATAATAAAAGGGAAACCGTTTATTTTTCGGAGATTTTAAATTCAAAAGAGTTTATAGATTCAAAGTCTTTGCTTACGATAATTCTCGGCAAAAACACCACTGGAGGAAATGTCCTGTTTGATATTGCAAAATGTCCGCATTTGTTAATAGCCGGGGCGACAGGGGCGGGGAAAAGCGTGTTTATAAATACGCTTATCGTAAGCCTTCTTTTTAAAGCGAGTTATGAGGAGCTTAACTTTTTAATGATAGACCCTAAAAGATTGGAACTAACGCCGTTTGAAGGACTACCCCATCTTATTTGCGATGTTATTTACGATGCGAAAAAAGCAAGTATTGCGCTTAAATGGGCAGTTTCGGAAATGGAAGCAAGATATAGAGAATTACAGAAGGCAGGCGTTAAAAATATCGGGCAGTATAATGAACGATTAAAAAAACAAAATCAAAAACCGATGCCTTACCTTGTTATTATAATAGACGAATTAAGCGATTTAATGCTGACAAGCCCAAAAGACATAGAAACATCTATAATTAGACTTTCCCAAATGGCAAGGGCATGCGGAATTCATCTTGTAATAGCGACACAAAGACCGTCTGTCAATGTTGTTACGGGGGTTATTAAAGCCAATATGCCGTCCCGTATAGCCTTTTTAGTCTCTTCTAAGGTTGATTCAAGGACAATTATGGATGCAAACGGAGCGGAAGAGCTTTTGGGAAACGGGGATATGCTCTTTATGCCGCCGGGGCAAAGCAGGCTTGCGAGAATTCATGGTTCGTACATATCCGAAGATGATATTAAAAAAGTTTTGGAATTTATAAAAGAAAAGAATTTTCCGCCCTCAAAAAACGAGTTATTAATAAATGAGTTTGACAATGCAGGCAATTTTGATAGAATGATTACGGACGACCCGGATGATGAAATATACGGCGAGGTGTTAAATATGGTTGAGTCTCTGGATGACAACAATAATATATCCATATCATACATTCAACGAAGGTTCAGGATAGGTTTTAACAGGGCTGCAAGGATTGTGGAAAAACTTCAAAATGACGGCATATTGACAAAAAAAGGGAGACATTAAAAAAATGAATAAAAAATTGTTATTATCGCTTATACTGTTTTTAATTTTACCGGTATTTTTTTTACCGGGTTTTATACCGAAATCTTATGGTAAGTCCGATAATATAATCGGGAAAATCGAAGCAAGATATAAAACCGTTCATTCCATAAGCGCGTATTTTTATCAAAAAGAGATTATTCCGGGGTATTCGCAAAATATGTCCTTTAAAGGTAATTTTTATTATGAACATCCGGGCATTATGGCATGGGTTTATACCTATCCTATACGTAAAAGACAGGTTTTAAAAAATAATAATCTTTATATTATCAATAGCCGTATTAAAAAGGTTACAGTTATTAATGTGGATAAAGAAAAAGGCGGATTTCCTCCAAATATTGTTGCCGTAATCGGAAGTTTGACCCGTTATTTTAAGGTGATTAAGGTTAGGACGAATACGGGGGCCGGGGTTATAGAGGTCAGGTTAAAACCGCTCAGACTGCAAAAGGCAAAGGAGATTTATATCGATTTTGCAATAAACAGCCTTAAGATAACATCATTGAAAATTTTAACATATCAGGGGCAAAGAATAATATTTCATTACTCTCATGTTCAGTTTAACGGGCATATAAATAGTAATATTTTTGACATCAATTTTCCGTCAAGTTATAAAATAATAAAAGAAAACTAATATTAATATTAAAAATAAATTAGCGGGAGATTAAAATGCCGTCTTTTGATGTAGTTTCAAAGGCAGACCTTCAAGAAGTCGATAATGCAATTAATCAGGCTGTTAAAGAAATAACGGGGCGATATGATTTTAAGGGCACAAAAAGCGAGATTAAAAGACAGGAAAATATCGTTACTATCTTGGGAGATGACGATTATAAACTTACCGCCGTTATCGACATACTAAAGGGAAAACTTATAAAAAGGGGTGTTTCGGTAAAATTTTTGAATTTTAAAAAAAAGGAAGATGCCCATAAGGGAATGGTGAGGCAAGAGATAGAGATTAAAGAAGGAATAGACAAAGAGGCTTCAAAAAAAATAATTCAGGAAATAAAAAAAATAGCTCCTAAGGCGGCAGTCGAAAATCTTAAGGATCATTTAAGGGTGAGTTCAAAATCTAAAGACGAGCTTCAAAATATAATTTCACATTTAAGGAGTTTTCAATTAGATATAGAACTATCTTTTGTAAATTTTAGGGATTAGCATAAATTTTAAGCAAATTTTTTATTATTGCATAAATTTTAAGCATATTTTAATTTAATAAAATTTTCTACCTGCAATTTTGGGATTAATTTTAGGCTATATTTTTATTTAAATTATACTAAAATTGAGCTTCGGCTGATATATTTTTTATGAAAAACCTGAATTTTATATTAAATTAAGTCTATTTTTTTAAGATATGGCATATTTATTGCTCAACTTAAATTAATCTGGAGGTATAATGAAAAAGGTAGAGGCAGTATTTAAACCCTTTAAACTCGATGATGTAAAAGAGGCGCTTAATAATATCGGTATTCATGGTTTAACGGTTACGGAGGTTAAGGGCTACGGCAGACAGAAAGGACATACGGAATTATACAGGGGGGCGGAATATGTAGTTGATTTTATACCTAAAGTGAAAATAGAGGTAGTAATTTCCGATGAACAACTCGGCTTAGTGACTGAAGCGATAATGTCAAGCGCAAAGACCGGCAGAATAGGGGACGGTAAAATTTTTGTTTTGCCGGTTGAAGAGGCTATAAGAATAAGAACAGGGGAAAAGGGCGAGGAAGCCCTTTAATTAAAAATTAAATGGTTAGAATATTTTTGTTTACTAAATTTTAAATATTAAATTTTACGGAGGGAAAATGACGGAAAACGAAGTTATGCAGTATATCAAAGAACAGGAGATTCAGCTCATCGATGTTAAGTTTTGCGATTTATTGGGAACATGGCAGCATTTTACGGTGCCGATAAGTGAATTATCGCCGGATGTTTTTGAGGAGGGTTTTGGGTTTGACGGTTCAAGTATTAGAGGCTGGCAGGCAATCGAAGCCTCCGATATGTTAATTATTCCTGATGCCTCTACCGCTGTTATCGATAATTTTATCGAGGCTAAAACTTTATCTTTAACATGTAATATTAAAGACCCCATAACCGGTAATTTTTATGATAAAGACCCGCGTTACATAGCGCAGAAGGCCGAAAAGTATTTAAAATCCACCGGTATTGCCGATACGGCTTATTTTGGACCGGAAGCGGAGTTTTTTATATTCGACGATATAAGATACGACCAGACCGCCAATAGCGGTTATTACTATATAGATTCGGAAGAGGGCGTCTGGAACAGCGGACGGGACGAAATGCCAAATTTGGGTCATAAGCCAAGGTATAAAGAAGGTTATTTCCCCGTTTCGCCGATCGATACCCAGACCGATATTAGAAATGAAATGGTTATGGAAATGCAAAATGTCGGAATAAGAATTGAAGCGGCTCATCACGAGGTTGCAACAGGCGGTCAAGCCGAAATAGATATGCGATTTAATTCTTTAACGGCTATGGGCGATAGTTTTATGTGGTATAAATATATAGTTAAAAATGTGGCAAGAAGATATGATAAAACCGCTACTTTTATGCCAAAACCGCTTTTTGGAGATAACGGTTCGGGCATGCATGTTCATCAATCTTTATGGAAAAACGGGCAGCCGCTTTTTGCGGGTAAAGAATATGCGGGGTTATCGGAGATGGGGCTTTATTATATCGGCGGAATATTAAAACATGCAAAGGCTCTATGCGCCTTTACCAATTCAACGACGAACTCCTATAAAAGATTAGTCCCCGGCTTCGAGGCGCCCGTTAATTTTGTCTATTCTTCAAGAAATAGAAGCGCGGCAGTTAGAATTCCAATGTATTCAAATTCTCCAAAAGCAAGAAGGATTGAATATAGAACCCCTGATCCAACCTCTAATTGTTACATCGCATTTTCCGCAATGCTTCTTGCAGGTTTAGACGGCATTATAAATAAGATTAACCCCGGCAAACCGGTTGATAAAGATTTATTTACCCTGTCTAAAAAAGAGCTTAAAAACATACCTGTTGCCCCCGGCTCGCTTGAGGATGCGTTAAAAGAACTTGAAAAAGACCATAAATTTTTGCTTCAGGGCGGAGTGTTTACGGAAGATGTAATACAGACATGGGTCAAACGCAAGATGGAAAACGATGTCCAGCCAGTTCGCATGAGACCTGTTCCTTATGAGTTTGCGTTATATTACGATATTTAAATCTTTTTGTTTTTATATAATCGAAGAAAATAGAAGTAAATAAAATAATTAAGATACGCCGGTAAATTAAAAACCTGTAATGGGCTTTTAAAACCGGTGTTTTTTGTTTTATAAAAAAATCATTTCAAATAGACAACACATTTACGAATTTTTCTATATCCTTTGCAAAGAGAGGTTTTATTCGCATTGCGTCCTCCGTAACTAATTTAACCTTTCTTCTATCTAGTTCCTGACTTTGACACCTCCATTGAAACCTAATCACCAGTGACCCCATATAATGCTTAACTTCTAAGTCAAAATAATCATTTTTTATTTCTAAATGTAGTGGCAACTTTTTAAAATAATATTATTTTTTATTCAATATTTATGTTATTTTATATTGACATAATTATAAATATGTAGTACTATACCAATATGTTCGTAAAAATTACTAAAGCCAAAGACAAAAAGTATGTCCAGTTAGTCCGCTCTTACAGGGAAGGCGGAAAGGTTAAACATAAATTAGTTTTGAATTTGGGAAGAACCGACATTAAGGAAAACTTGGATACCTTAAGAAGCATAGGAGAAAAACTTATTAAGCTTGTCGGATTAGATTTATCAAAAGCTACCGGAGGAACTATACTTAACTATGGATACCTTCCTTATAAAAAAATATGGAACGGTTTTGGACTGCCGGAAATACTAAAACAGTCTTCCGGCAGCATAGAATTTTCCTTAAACGATCCCGTCTTCTTAATGAGCATAACCCATCTTTTAAACCCCTCATCCAAACTTAAAGCATATAACTTAAAGGACAGATATTTAGGTTTACCCGATATAAAGCTCCACAATCTCTACCGCTCTTTGGACATACTTGCGGGTAACAAAGAAAAGATAGAAGATTACCTATTCTATAAGAATAAAGATCTTTTCAATTTAAGTTTGGATATCGTATTCTACGACGTAACCACCTTTTATTTCGAATCCGTCAAAAA
>JAJZYP010000151.1 GCA_021798015.1 bacterium | reverse complement strand
CACGTTAAATATACCCGATGATTTAATTATCGAAGTTCAAAAAGCTTCCGGAGAAAAATCTAAAACCAAAGCTATCGTTAAAACTATGAAAGAATATATAAAACAAAAAAAAATAATGGAACTTCTTGCTTTAAAAGGCAAGGTCGATATCGATTACGACTGGGAAGAAGAAGAAAAATTAGAAATAAATTCCCAATGCGATAGGGGAAAATTTATTGAAAAATAAACATAAGCGCGCGTTTTGGCCGACACAAGCGTTTGGATTGAATTTTTTAGAGGGAATTCTTTAATAGGCAATAATCTTGAAATGCTTATTATTACAGATTCCGTTGAAATTTGCGGCGTTGTTTTATTCGAGCTGTTGCAGGGGATTAAATCCGATTCCGAAAAATTAAAGATTAACGATATTTTATCGAATTTACCGTACGTAGAAGTAAATAAAATTATATGGCAAAGATCTGCCGAAATTGCTTTTAATATAAAAAAGAAAGGCTTTGCCGTCCCATTTTCCGATATTTTGATAGCAGTTTTAGCAATAGAAAACAACCTTTCCGTTTTTACCTTAGATAAACATTTTGAATTAATTTCCGAATTGGAACTTTATAAAATTCAAAAATAAAAAAATTTATTCGTTTACGTAATATTTATTTTAAATTAACATTAATGAAATATAATTATTTCATGAATAATTTAGGAATTATTCATTTAATTTAATTTTATTTAACTTTTGATTTAAAAGGAGAGATTTAAAATGAAAAAGTCAAAGTTTTTTTTCCTATTTATGTTTTTGTTGGCATTTGTTTTTACGGGAACGTATTTTGCGGGAAAAGCTTTTGCATTTCAAGGCATGCAAAAAAACAAATTTATGGGGCATAAATTTATGCGCCGCGGTAAAATGAATATGCGGATGAGAATAGGGATGTTTAATGTTTTTATGCTCAAAAAGAAATTGCATTTAAATAAAAATCAGTTTCATCAAATTATGCTGTTTAAGCGCCAGGAATTTAAAGCTTTCAAGTCTAATATGGGAAACTTTAGAAATCCGATGCTTGCGGCAATGAAATCCGGTACGTTTAACAAAAGCGTTTTCGTATCGAGCATTACGAATAAAGTTAAAAATATGGCAGAAATTAAAGCAAACTTTTTTCAAAAATTCTTTAACGTTTTAACGCCGAAACAGAGAAACGAATTTGTAAAAATGATGAAGAATAGAATTGCCAATAAAATTAAACGACTTGAGTTTATGAAAAAAATGTTGAACAAAAAAATTAAAGCAATGAAAGAAAATATGTCCGAATAATATATCTTTATCTAATATCGATTAGTATTATCGGTATTAATCGTATGAGGAATGGCTAATTTTAAATTTTGTTTAGCGGCTGCGTTATTTGTGTTATCATATTAATTTAATGCGGCCGCTTCCAGTCATTGCGGTCAAATCTTAGAATGCGCTAATATAAATCACTAAATATAAACCAACGGCTTTTATGCTTTCGAAGATGCGGAGCAATAATAGATATATGCATTACAGCATCCACCACGGAACGGCGATAACTTTTGAGTGCAGCCATTTAACGTCTTTTCCTGAATGAACGACGACGCCCCTTATTGTATAGGGAAAGTTTTCTATAAATTGTATTATATTTCTTGCATCTTCAAACACGGGATTATCCGTCGTTTTAATTTCAAACGCTACAATTTCTCTCCCATGCTCAATTATAAAATCTACTTCTTTGCCTGCCGTAGTTTTGTAGTAAAATATCTGACTCTTTGGTATCATTAATTCCGAATAGACTTTAAGATGAAGATATACCATGGTTTCAAAAAAACTGCCGAGCTCTCTTGATTCTCTTAAATGTCCTATATCGTAATATCCGGCTAGATATAAGCTTAAAGCTGGATCTACGAAAAATATCTTGGGCATTTTCATAATCCTTTTAATTTTATTAGAATAAAATGCCGGTATCTGTTTTATTATGTTTGAAATTTCAAGAAGTTTAATATATCTGTGGACGGATGATTGGCTTATACCGGTCTCTCTTGCTATTTCCGATTGATTTAATAAATTCCCCGTTCTTAACGCAAGGGATACCATTACTTTTCTGAAATCTATAAGCGATTCTATCTGCGATAATTCCCTTAAATCTCTTTCAAGATATGTCCTGGCGTAACTTTCCCACCAGAGTACGATTTCTTTTTCGCCTTTTAAATTTAGCAATGGCGGCATAAAGCCTTTAAAGAGGATGGGAAGATAATCGACTTGAGCGTCTTTAAGGTTATCCGCCGCATTTAAATTAAAATCTCTTTTCCATAAATGCGTAAATAGCCCTTCGCCTCTTCCTTGCATTTCCGCATATGTCATTGGCTGCATTTCAAAATATGCCGCTCTTCCGGCAAGCGTTTCGGATACGTTTTTCATCAATAAAAGATTGGAAGAGCCCGATAGAATAAAGCGGATATTTTTATTTGAACTATCGACGGTAAGCTTTACGGAGTTAAGGACTTCAGGGACTTTTTGAACTTCGTCTATAATAATGCGGTTATAGTTTTTCCAAAGAGACGACGGGTCTTTTTTAGCCTGCTCCTGAATGGAATAATCGTCAAAATTTATATATTTAAAATCTTTAAACTCGTTTTTTAAAAAAGTGCTTTTGCCGACCTGCCTTGCGCCGGTAATTACTATAACCGGAAAGTTTTTTAAGGCAGGCATAACATTCTTAATAATAAGCCTTTTTTTGTAAATTGATTCATTGCTTGAATAGTTATTATTCATATATAGAATAATAATTCATTAAATTAAGATTGTCAACTTTTTAAAAAATTTTACGCAGCATATCCTAAATTATGGTTCAAAAAATATAAAAAATTACCTGCATCATTTCCCTATAGATGATGTTAAAACCGCACACTATTAATACCATTTTTTTTTTAATTTTTTTATCGCTTTATTTGTTTTCGGCGTATGGCTTTTCAAGGCAGACATATGTGAACTACCACGCAAGCTATCTGTCATTTTTATGGTTTTTATCCTTTAATTACGGCAAAACTAAAATTATTATATATTATTAGAGCAAATTTAGATTGAGGAATAAAAGGAATGTAAGACTTGCTTAAGTCAACTTTATTTAAAATGTTTTCATCTTTTATTAAAAACCATCCGCATAATTGCAGTCATCCTAAAATTTAATTATAAAATTGAAAGTATTTAAAATTCAGCAGGTTATTTATCCATATAACTGCAGTTAGTTATTATCAATAAAAATATGGATAAGGTGCAAAAGGCGTCCATTGCCAGTTCTGCCATACCCAGCAGGGCTGCATATGCCGTCCTCTTTTAAACGCCCTATGCTGTTTTTTGCGGATGCCGGTTCTAAGCA